>CAYMWZ010000018.1:0-13530 GCA_964394385.1 uncultured Nitrospinaceae bacterium
CTACCGGCTGCCCATGGAGGCCGACCCGAGGGATTTGGGGCTGGAGGAATGCACGCAGGGGGATGGGGTCACCCTCATCGAGTGGGCAGAGCGGCTGGATCTGGTCCGCTTCCCGGTCCGAACGACGGTGCGGATCGCCTCACTGGGAGGAGACAGACGCCGAATCACCGTCGAGAGAAAATAGCCGTCCTTCCAACTGCTTTTCCCCTTTACAGCGAAATCCCCGATATGGCATTGTATTATCGGCATTAAAATTGCATGCTCAAGGGGCATGCCGTATTTCTCACAGGCGCCGGCGGCCCGGCCGGCCTTCTCACGAGGGGCGGGAATCCGCGTGGCCCAAACACGCCGTCTCCGGTGGATCCTCCTTGCGGTGCTGGTCGTCCTGGGCGGCGCGATGGGGTTCTACCTCCTTCGTCCCGCCCGGCATGGGCTTCACGTGGGGAGCGTCTCGGTGCTCGGAACCGACGCCGACCTCAAGCTCGACCGCGTCCACATGGTGCAAAACAAAAAGGGGAAAAAAGACTGGGAGCTTTGGGCCGACACCGCCAAGGTGTACCGCAAAAAGGACGAGACCCATCTGGAGAACCTGCGGATGAAATTGTATCCCCAAAGCGGGGATCCCACCGACGTCAGCGCTGACCGCGGGATCATGCAGAATCGGAGCCGCGCGATGAACATCTCCGGCAACGTCCTCATCCGGACGGCAGATGGCACCACGCTCAAGACCGATTCGCTCCGGTTCAGCCCCAAGGAGAAGCAGGTCGACACCGATTCGCGGATCGTCCTCCAGGGGGACTCGTTCCACCTGACGGGGGTGGGTCAGCGCGGCAAAACCGCCGTGGACCAGTATTTTTTGAGAGAGAACGTTCAGGCCACCATCACGAATGCGGACGCCATCTTTTCCCCCCGCCCGGCCGATGCCGCCCCGGCTTCGCCTGCGCCGGAGGAGGGGAGAGGAACGGAATCGAGGAGATCTCCGTGAACTTCCTGGCCTTGACCGAGCGCTTAAGCGGTTGGCTCCCCGCCATTGGACTTCGCCTCACATTGGGCCTCGTTTTTCTCATGGGAGGGGCGTCCATGGGGAGTCCGCCGGCCGAAGCCGCCACCCCACGGCCGGCCGCTCGGGAGGGCGCGGCGGGGTCCCCGGCAGAGCGCCAGGGAGCCCCCGGGGAAAAGGAAAAGAAAAAGGAGCCCATCCACGTCACCTCCGACCGGATGGAGGCGGACAACCAGAAAAACCTCATCGTCTTCATCGGCAACGTCTCGGCCATCCAGGGAGAGATGGAAATCCAGTCAGATCGCCTGGAGGTCTACGTCAAGAAAAGAGAAAAAGAGGAGGATGCCGACAGAACATCGCCGGCTCCCCCGCCTGCGGAAAAGCCGCGCAGCGCAGGAGCGACGGACTCCGGGCAGGAGGCACAAGGATCTGTAGAACGCCTCATCGCCATCGGAAACGTCTTGATCAACCAGGCGAAGAGAAAATTCGCCGCGGGCGAGCACCTCGACTACAAAGAGGAGACGGGGATTGCCGTCCTCACCGGAAACCCGCGGGCCTGGGAGGGGAACAACCAGGTGAGCGGGAACAAGATCGAAATCTTCCTGAAGGAAGACCGGACCATTGTTTATGGGAGCACCAGCCGCCGCGTGAACGTGACGCTTTTCCCAGACAGCGAGCGGCCGGCTGGCCCCTCCCCCCCCACGAGCCGCCCCGCGAAAGGCACCAATGCCCCGGACCGAAGATAGACCCCAAGGCTGGGGCCCCTCGACCAACGGCCAGGAGGGAAAACTTCTGGCCGCCCGGCGGCTGGTCAAAAGCTTCGCCGCCCGCCGCGTCGTGGACGAGGTGGACCTGGAGGTCCGCCCCGGCGAGATCGTCGGCTTCCTCGGGCCCAACGGGGCAGGCAAGACCACGATCTTTTACATGATCGTGGGCCTGATCGTGCCCGAAGCGGGCGAGGTTCTCCTGGACGGTGACCCCATCACCGACGTCCCGATGTACCTCCGGGCCCGGAGAGGGGTCAGCTATCTGCCCCAGGAAGCCTCCGTTTTCCGGCGGCTCTCCGTCGAGGAGAACATCCTCGCCGTGCTCGAACTGATGCCCGGGGACGCGGCAGCCCGAAGGAGCCGGACGAACGAGCTCTTGGAAGATCTGAACATCTACCACATCCGCAAATCCAAGGGGTTCGCCCTCTCGGGGGGAGAGCGCCGGAGGGTGGAAATCGCGCGCGCGCTGGCCACCTCGCCGACCTATATCCTCCTGGATGAGCCATTTGCGGGCATCGATCCCATCGTGGTTCACGACATCCAGAACATCGTCAAGGGACTGAAGGACCGGGGCATCGGCATCCTCCTCACAGACCACAATGTCCGCGAGGCCCTTCAGGTCGCCGACCGGGCCTACATCATCAGCGAGGGCAAGATCCTTGAGGCGGGGGACCCCCAACGGATCGCCTCGAGCGACCGCGCCCGGAGCATCTACCTCGGGGAAGGCTTCCGGCTCTAGGGGAAGGTGGGGAATCATGGCGCTTCAGCCTCGGTTGGCCCTGAGAACCGAACAGCGGCTCGTCATGACCGCCATGCTGCAGCAGGCGATCAGCCTGCTCCCCCTCACGCGGTTGGAGCTGCAACAGGCCGTCCACCAGGAGCTCCTGGAGAACCCCGTGCTCGAGGAGGCCCTCGACGACGCAAGGGAGGTGGCGGACGGGGAGATGCCCGAGGCGCCGGAGGATCCCCCCCAGGCCGAGACCGACGAGCGCGGAGAGGTGGAGATCGACTGGGAGAACATCGTCCAGGACAACTATGGGCTCCAAACCCTCGCCCCCCCTGCCGATGGCGGGGATTTCCCCTCCTACGATCAAACCCTCTCGCGCCCGGAGACGCTTCACGAGCATCTGGAGTGGCAGCTTCACCTCATCGCCGCCAGCGATCCGGTCCACCGCCTGGCCCGGCTAATCGTGGGGAACATCGACGAGGCGGGGTACCTCCGGGCGGACGCCTCGGAGCTCGCCGCTCAGGAGGGCCTGGGGCCTTCCGAGGCGGCCGAGGCACTCTCCCTCGTCCAGGAGCTCGACCCGCCGGGGGTCGGGGCACGCAATCTGCAGGAATGCTTGCTGATTCAATTGCGGAGCCTGCGCCACTTGGAGTCGGCCGAAGCGCACACCCTGCGCCTGGCGGAAACCCTCGTTGAGGAACACGTCGATCGGCTCGGCGAGCGCAATCACGCGCGCCTCGCACGGGCCCACGGGGCGACGGTGGAGGAGGTGTCCGCCGCCATCCGGATCATCCGGGCGCTGAACCCCCAGCCGGGTGCCCGCTTCTCCCACCAGCGCGTCGAGGTCGTCGTTCCCGACGTGACCGTGCTCAAGCGGGGAGAGGAGTACGAAGTCGCCCTGAACGACGATGGCCTGCCGCCCCTCCGGGTGAGCGCCCTCTACAGCGCGTGGGCGGCCGACCGGAACTCCGCCCCCGGCGAGGCCCGCCGCTACCTGGAAGAGCGGATGCGCGCGGCCGTCTGGTTCCTCAAGAGCATCGAACAGAGGCGCCAGACTATCCTCAAGGTGGCGCGGAGCATCGTCGCCTTCCAGCGCGATTTCCTCGACCACGGGGTGAACCACCTGCGCCCCCTCGTCCTTCGGGACGTGGCCGAGGACATCGGCATGCACGAATCCACCGTGAGCCGGGTCACGACGGGCAAGTATATGGAGACTCCGCAGGGGGTCTATCCCTTCAAGTATTTCTTTCACAGTGGCCTCGTATCTATCGATGGAAGCAGCACTTCTTCTGTTGCCGTCAAGGAAAAAATCCGCCTCCTCATCGAGGGGGAGGACCGGCGCAAACCCTTGACCGACCAGCAGGTCGTGGAGAAATTGCGAGAGGCCCACGTCCTCATCGCCCGGCGCACTGTGACCAAGTACCGCAAAGAGCTTCGCCTTCCCCCCGCGAGCCGAAGGCGCCAACTCCGGTAGGGGGGGGTTTTGATTGACGATGCGGGGGATTGAGGCGTAAATGCTGTCCGCGCCTCCGCCCTGCGCTTCTCCCGCCAACCGGCTGGAGCCGCACCCGAGGAAGCGTTGCGATGGATCATCTTTCGGTCGCTCAGCTTCTTGAAGATTTGAGGGAAGACCTGCGCCTGGATCTCCTGGCCGGAAAGGCGGGGCTGCCCCGGACCATCCGCCATACCCGCTACCAGAAGAACGGGCTCCCTCTGGCCGGCTTCCTCGATCGGGTGCACCCCGAGCGGATCCAGGTGTGGGGAAACACGGAGCTGAGCTATCTCAACAGCCTCGAGGCGAAGGAGCTGCAAAAAGCCGTCGGGCGCTACTTCCGCCTCCCCATCTGCGCGGTCCTGGCTATGGGAAGCGAACCCCTCTCCGGAATCGTCCTGGAGGTGGCCGACCGGGAAGAGGTCCCCCTCCTGCGCTCCCAGCTGCCGGGGACCGACGTCCTGCCCCGCCTCGTGGAATACCTCGAAGCCCACCTCTCGCCCCATGCGCGGATGCACGGCGTCTTGATCGACCTCTACGGGGTGGGCGTCCTCATCCAGGGGAAAAGCGGGATCGGCAAAAGCGAATGCGCTCTCCATCTCGTCACCCGGGGTCACCGCCTGGTGGCGGATGATGTGGTTGACATACAGCTCCGCGGCAGCGAACTCGTCGGCCGGAGCACCGATCTCCTGAAGCACCACATCGAGGTCCGAGGGCTGGGCATCCTGAACCTCAAGGACCTTTTTGGGGTCGTGGCCATCCGCTACGAGAAGAACGTGGAGTTGATCGTCGAGTTGGTGCCCTGGAGCCCAGAGCATCCCTTCGAGCGGCTCGGGATCGACCTCCAGACGCGGGATATCCTGGGAAAGGAGCTCCCCCTCGTGCGGATCCCGGTGGCGCCAGGGCGCAACATTCCGACCCTGATCGAGGTCGCCGCCCGGAACCTCCTGCTCCAGCGGATGGGCCACTTCTCGGCCGAGGAATTCAGCCGAAGCCTTACGGCCCAGATCGCGATGGAAAGCATCCGCCCCGCATCGGAAGACAAGGGCCTTGGAGAAGGCTTATGATCGGACTCGTGATGGTCGGCCACGGCGACCTGCCCGAGGCGTTCCTTCGGACCGCCGAGTCGGTCCTCTCCGGGGTGACCCAAATGCGCGCGGTGAGCCTCCGGCCGGAGGGGGACCCGGCCCGCTTCGCGGAGGAGCTCGAGGAAGCCGTCCGCGAGGTGGACACGGGCGAGGGAGTCGTCATCATGACCGACATGATGGGAGGCACCCCCACAAACACCGCCCTGGCCATGCTGAACCGCAGAGGAGTCGAAGTCGTGACGGGGGTGAACCTGCCCATGCTGCTGAAGGTGCCGTTCCTGAAGGGCAAGACGGCGGAGGAGGCGGCGAAATTCCTTGTCGAATACGGTCGGCGGAACCTCGCGCAACCGAGCGAGATGCTCCATTCTTTGAAGCGCCGCTCCGGCGCCGGCAAGGGGAAATCCTGAACGTGTCCGAAATGACGGCCACCATATCCAATCAACTGGGGTTGCACGCCCGCGCGGCAGCGGCCTTCGTCCGTCTCTCGACGTCCTTCGAGAGCGACGTCTTCGTCGCCTGCGAGGACATCGAGGTCGACGGGAAGAGCATCATGGGCATCATGATGCTCGCGGCGCATAAGGGTTCCGAGCTGCAGATCCGGGCGGAGGGGCCCGACGCCGAGGCCGCGGTGGCGAGATTGGCCGCGCTGGTGGCCGACCGTTTCGGCGAGGACAAGTGATGGCAACCCCATCCTCATCCCGGATCGAGGGCGTCGGCGCCTCCGCCGGCGTGGCGATGGGCCGGGCCTGCGTGACCGACGCCAGCCGCTCCCGGCACCGCCTGCGGCACATCTCCCGCCCAAAGGTCGAGGGCGAGATCTCGCGCCTGGAGGCGGCGGTTCGCGCGGCGGTCGCCGAGCTGGAGGCCATCAAGCAAGCGGTCGGCACCCGCCTCGGAGAGAGCCATCTCTACATCCTCGACGTGGGCCTCTTGCTCCTGCGCGACGAGATGCTGATCGGCAAGGCGCGCGAACGGATCCGCGACGATCGGACCAACGCCGAATGGGCGGTCCAGGCTGCCGTCGATCACTTCTCCCGCATCTTCGAGGCCATGGACGACCCCTATCTCCGCGACCGCCGTCTGGATATCGGGCACGCCGGCGAGCGCATCCTCCGCCACCTGGCGAAGAGCCACCCCGAAGACGCCGAAGGGGCGTCCGAGGAGGCCGAGATCATCGTTGCCCACGACCTCACCCCGGCCGACGTGGCCACCCTCTCCCGGGGGCAGGTGCTCGGATTTGTCACCGACCTCGGGGGCCGGACCTCCCACACCGCCATCATGGCCGAGGCCCTGGGAATTCCGGCCGTGGTCGGTGCGGGAGACGCCACCCGGCGCATCTCGACAGGGAATCGCCTCATCGTGGACGGCCGCGCCGGGCGGATCATCGTGAACCCTTCGGCGGAGGACGTGGCCGCCTACGAGGCCGACCTCAGGGCGCGGAGCGGCGCCCTCAGGTCGGATCGCGCGGAAGCCCACCAGCCCGCCGTCACCCAGGACGGCGTCCGGATAATCATCCTCGCCAACATCGAGCACGACCGGGAACTGGAGTCCCTGGGGGATTCCGGCGTGGACGGTGTGGGCCTCTTCCGCAGTGAGCACTTGTACTTCAACCGCGAGGATCTGCCGAGCGAGGAGGAACACTACCAGCGCTACCGCCGCCTGGCCGAGGCGGCCCGCCCGAACGCCGCCCTCGTCCGCACTCTCGACCTGGGGGCGGATCGGCAGGCCCCCGTGGTGGCCCCCCTGACGCGCGAGGAACCGAACCCGGCCCTGGGCGTCCGCGCCATCCGGTTCACCCTGCGGCGGCCCGACATCTTCAAGCGCCAGCTGCGCGCCATCCTCCGTGCCTCCGTCCACGGAGAGCTCTCCCTGATGTACCCGATGGTCTCGGGGGTGGAGGAAGTCCGCGCCGCCCAAGCCCTGCTCGAAGAGGCCAAGGCCGAGCTGCGGGCCGAGGGAAGGCCCTTTGCCGATGACCTGAAGCAGGGCGTCCTGATCGAGACCCCCGCCGCCGCCCTCTGCGCCGACCATTTGGCCCGCGCGGTGGATTTCCTCGGCGTCGGAACGAACGATCTCGTCCAATACACCTTGGCCGTCGACCGCCTGAACAAGCAGGTGGCGCACCTCTACGAGCCGCTCCATCCGGCCATCCTGCGGCTGCTCCACGGCTTGGTGCGCTCCGCCCGCTCAGCCGGAGTCCCGATCAGCGTCTGCGGAGAGTTGGCCGGCGACGCCGAGAACGCGCTTTACCTCGTGGGGCTCGGCTTCCGATCGCTGAGCATGGCCATGTCCAAGGTCGCCGCCGTGAAGCGCGCCATCCGGAGGGCCTCCCTTCAGGGGCTCGAAGAACTGACCTCGGCCATGTTGGAATGTGAATCCGCGGAGGAAGTCCGAGCGCTGTTGAACAGCCCCCGGCGCGCGCTGCGCCTCGGCCGCTCCGCCATCCTGCCCGCTGTCTGAGCGCATCTTTCGGGAGATAACGCATGACTTCGTGCAATTATAGCGATTTCATCTTCACCTCGGAGTCGGTTTCGGAGGGCCATCCGGACAAGATGGCCGACCAAGTGAGCGACGCCATCCTGGACGCAATCTTCGCCCAGGACCCGAACGGCCGGGTCGCGTGCGAGACCCTCGTCACGCACGGCATCGTCTTCGTCGCCGGCGAGATCACCACGACCGCCCGATACGACACGCGGGAAATCGTCCGGGAGACCATCCGCGAGATCGGCTACGATGACGCCTCGTACGGTTTCGATTGCAATACGTGCGCCATCGTCTCCTCCATCAACCGCCAATCGCCCGACATCTCGCAAGGGGTCACAGAAGGGGAGGGGCTCTTCAAGGAGCAAGGGGCCGGCGACCAGGGAATGATGTTCGGCTTCGCCTGCAAGGAGACAGAAGAGCTGATGCCCCTGCCCATCATGCTCGCCCACAAGCTGGTCCGGCGGGCCGCCATCGTCCGACGGGAGGGGACCCTCCCCTACCTGCGCCCGGACAGCAAGAGCCAGGTCTCCGTCCGGTACGAGAAGGGGACCCCCGTCGCCATCGAGAACGTCGTTCTCTCGGCCCAGCACGCCCGTGGCATCGACCTCGAGCAGATCCGGGAAGACCTCATCCGCCACGTGATCACGCCCATCGTCCCCAACGGCATGATCACCAAAAACACCACCTTTTTCGTAAACCCCACCGGCCGCTTTGAGATCGGCGGGCCCATGGGGGACACGGGGCTGACGGGGCGGAAGATCATCGTGGACACCTACGGCGGCTACAGCCGGCACGGAGGCGGCGCCTTCTCGGGGAAAGACCCCACCAAGGTGGACCGCTCCGCCGCCTACATGGCCCGCTACATCGCCAAGAACATCGTCGCGTCCGGCCTCGCCGAGCGGGCCGAGGTGCAGCTTGCCTACGCGATCGGAGTTGCCGAGCCGGTGTCGGTCCTCGTGGACGACTTCGGGACGGGTCAGACCGACCCCAAGAAGCTCTCCCGCGCCGTGCGGGAGGTTTTCGGGCTGAAGCCGAGGGAGATCATCGACAGCCTCAACCTCCGCCGCCCCATCTACAAGAAGACGGCCGCCTACGGGCACTTCGGCCGAACCGAGCCCGAATTCACCTGGGAGCGCACCGATAAGGTCAAGGACCTGCTCGCGGTGGTCGGCGCCCAGATCGCCCGCTGAGCGAGATACATCCCGCCCGATTTCTTGCCCTTTGTTCCACCGGAGGGAAGATGAAATTTGACGTCAAGGATAAAAATCTGGCCCCGCAGGGCGCCTTGCGGATGGAATGGGCGGAGCAGAGCATGCCCGTCCTCAACCTGATCCGCGCGCGCTTCGAGCGGGAGAAACCCCTCAAGGGCGTCCGGATTGGAGCCTGCCTCCACGTCACGACCGAGACAGGCGTTCTGGTGAAGACGCTGGCGAGCGGAGGGGCCGAGGTCAGCCTTTGCGCATCCAACCCCCTCTCCACGCAGGACGACTTGGCCGCCTCGCTCGTGGTGAACGAGAAGATCCCCGTCTTCGCCATCAAGGGGGAGGACCGGGACACCTATTACCGCCACCTTCGCGCCGTCCTCGATTCTCGGCCCAACATCACCATGGACGACGGCGCCGACCTGGTCACCGAGATTCTGACCAAGCGGCGTGACCTCGCGCCGAACATCGTCGGGAGCACGGAGGAGACGACCACGGGAGTCATCCGCCTGCGGGCGATGGCGGAGGAGGGCTTGCTGCGGTTTCCCGTGATCGCGGTCAACGACGCCGACACCAAGCACTTCTTCGACAACCGCTACGGGACCGGACAGAGCACGATCGACGGCATCATCCGGGCCACCAACCGCCTCCTGGCGGGCTCGGTGTTCATCGTCGCCGGCTACGGATGGTGCGGCAAGGGGCTGGCCAGCCGGGCGCGGGGGATGGGCGCGAACGTCATCGTCACCGAAGTAAGCCCGCTTCGGGCCCTGGAAGCCCTGATGGACGGCTACCGCGTCATGCCCATGGCGGAGGCCGCTCGGGTCGGCGATTTCTTCTGCACGGTGACGGGCGACACGGGCGTCATCCAGCTGAAGCACATTCTGCAAATGAAAGACGGGGCCATCATCGCCAACGCCGGCCATTTCGACGTCGAGGTGGACGTGGCTGGCCTCGAGAAGGCGGCGAAATCCAAGCGTGAAATCCGCAGCCTGGTCGAGGAGTACAGCCTCTCCAACGGGAAGCGCATCGTCATCATCGGCGGCGGGCGCCTCGTGAACCTGGCGACGGCCGAGGGCCACCCGAGCAGCGTCATGGACATGAGCTTCGCCAACCAAGCACTTGCGGTAGAATACCTGGTCAAGGAGGGGAAGAAACTCCAGAAAAAGGTGTATCCGGTTCCCGCGGAGATGGACGAAGAAATCGCCCGCCTGAAACTGAAGAGCATGGGAGTCGAGATCGACACGCTGACCCCCGAGCAGGAAACCTATCTCAGGAGCTGGCAGCACGGGACCTGAGCCCGAGTCGCTTTCTCTCCCTCCGCCCGACGGGAGACCAAACCGTGGACCGTGGTGGGTTGATCGGCCGCCACGAGAGGCGTTGGGCCCTTTTATGCCTCGTCGGGGTGATTCTCGCCCCTGCCCTTTGGCCGGCTGGGGCGGCCGCCCCCCCCGCGGCCCCGGGCGTGAGGGGAGGGGAGGCCACCATCCTCGCCGTGCGGCATTTCGCCACCGCCGGATACGCGCGCGTCGTCCTTGTCCTGGATCGCGAGACCTTCGACTTCCAGTCCGGAAGCCTCACGAGCCCTCCCCGACTTTTCATCGACATCCCGGGCGCGCGGCTGGGAGCGAAGGCGCCGGTGCCCCGCCTCCAGGAGGGTGAGAGCCTCGTCCGGGAGATCCGCGTCGGCCGCCCCGAGAAGGGCTCCTTGCGGCTGGTGCTCGATTTGGCCGACTCGGGCGTCCGCCACCGCGTCTTTACGCTGCCGGAACCCCACCGCATCGTCATCGACATGCGGAAGACAACCGAGGCCAAGGCCGGCCCTTCCGCCTCCGCAGGAGCGGCGGACCCGAAGAGCGAGGAGGGCCGCCAGGGCCGGCTCGAGCGCCCCCCGGACACTGCGGAGAAAAGACGCCGGGCGATGAGCCTCTCCGAGCGCTTCCGGGCTGGTCTCGGCCGCATCGTCCTCGACCCCGGCCACGGAGGCAAGGACCCGGGGGCGCGGGGCCTCTACGGCCTCCAGGAGAAGGACGTCGCGTTGGACATCTCGCTCCGCGCGGCCGGCGCCCTGCGGAAACGCCTGCCGGGGACCCGGGTGGTCCTCACCCGCTCGGACGACCGGTATGTTCCGCTCGAGGATCGGACGTCCCTCGCCAACGACCAAGACGCGGACATCTTCGTGTCGATTCATGTCAACAGCGCGCCCCATCGCCACACCAGCGGAATCGAGACCTACCTCTTGAGCGAGGCATCATCCGGCCGCGCTCTCGAAATTGCTGCCAGGGAGAGCGAGGTCACCGTCGCCCAGATGAGTGACTTGCAGAAGATCCTCTATGACCTCATGCTCCGGTCGAAGGTCAATGAATCCCAGGACTTGGCCCAGGACGTGCAAAAAGGGATGATCTCGCATGTCAGGCACCGTTTCCCCGGCTTGAACGACCTGGGCGTGAAGCGGGGCCCCTTCTACGTTCTCGTGGGAGCCAAGATGCCGAGCATCCTCATCGAGGCGGCCTTCATCTCCAACCCCACCGAAGCCAGGCGGATCCGGACGGCCAACTACCGCCAGGCTCTCGCCGAAGGCATCGCGGAGGGGATTGCCGCGTTCGTGGGCCTCACCACGCGGCGCGCGGCCTCCTCACCGGGAGCCCAAGCCGCAAAGCGGATTCCCGCGGCGGGCCCTTGAGGCCCCGCATCACCGCTGCCGACAAAAGACGACTCCCATGCCCCTCCCCGTGCTCGTCATCGCTGGCCGCCCGAACGTGGGAAAGTCCACCCTGTTCAACCGGCTCGTGGGGCGCCGGGAAGCCATCGTGCGGCCCGAGCCCGGCGTCACCCGCGACCGCCACTACGGCCGGGGAGAGTGGGAGGGGAGGGGGTTCCTCGCGGTGGACACGGGGGGCATCGCCCCCGCCGCCGAGGACTCCTTCCACCCCCTCATCGCGCGGCAGACGGCGACGGCCATCGAAGAGGGCGATGTCGTGCTCTTTTTGGTGGACGGAATCGAGGGCCTCATGCCCGGGGATTTCCAGATTGCCGAGACGGTGAGGGTCTCACGGAAACCCTTCCTGCTCGTCCTCAACAAGGCGGATGCGGGTCGCGCACAAGATGCCCTTTGGGACTTCTACCGGCTGGGGCTGGGGGAGCCCCGCCCGGTCTCGGCGGAGCACGGCTCCGGGGTGGCCGAAATGCTGCAGGAGGCCCTCTCCCTGGCGCCTCCCGAGGGGCCCGAGGAGCCCTCCCAGGAGGGGGAGATTCGCGTGGCCGTGGTGGGCCGGCCCAACGTGGGCAAATCCTCCTTCATCAACCGCCTCCTCGGGGAGGAGCGCATCTTGGTGAGCCCGCTGCCCGGGACGACGCGGGACCCAATCGACTCGCTCTGCCGAAGGGGGGAAGCCCTCTACCGCTTCGTCGACACGGCCGGCATCCGCAGGCGGGGCAAAATCGGGAGCCGCAAGGTCGAGGCGGTCAGCATGATCCTGGCCTACCGGAGCATCGAGCGCGCCGAGGCGGTCCTCCTCATCCTCGACGCCACAGAAGGCCCGCGCTCGATGGACGCCCAGATCGCCCGCCACATCGTGGATTCGGGCCGCGCCTGCGCCGTCTTGATCAACAAGTGGGATTTGGTGGAAAAGGACGCCAAAACGTTCGACGAGGCCGTCCGGGACGTTCACCAGAAGCTGGTCCACGTCGACTTCGCCCCGATCGTCTCGCTATCGGCGCTCACGGGACAGCGCTGCGAGCGCGTCTTCGAGGTAATCGACCGAATCGTCGCCTCCCACCGCAGGCGGGTCTCTACGGGGCCGCTCAACCAGGCCATCGCCCAATGGACAAATGCCCACCCGGCCCCCTCGGCGCCCGACGGGAAGCGCCCCAAATTCTTCTACGCCACCCAGCCCTCGGTGGCTCCCCCTCATTTCGTCCTCTTCACCAGCCGCACAGCGCGCATCCCCGCCGAAACATACGGCCGCTACATCGAGAACCGCCTGCGCGAGGTGTACGACCTCGAGGGAACGCCCATCCGGGTGAGCTTCCGCCCCCGGAGAGGGAAATCCACCGCCCAAGGCGCAGGCCGAAAGCGGCGGCGTTGACTCGCCGCGGAGGGAAGAACCCCTCTAGAGTTGATGCCCAGCTTTAAAAATGTCGTTCCAAGCAATTCATTTCATTTTGATTGACAAACGACTTTCCTGGTGGCACGATGAGGTATCGCCCGGTCGGCACGTCGCTTTCTCCTCCCAAGCGGAGTCCTCTAGAGGGCTTGCGGCACAACTTATTGATTTTAAGGGAGTCAGCTTTTATGGCTGCACACGAGGTCGCGCGGCTTCGCAACGTGGGCTTTTTGGGCGAAGGCGGCAACGGAAAGACCTCCTTGGTCGAGGCCTGCCTCTACACAGCCGGCTCGACCGAACGCCTGGGGAAGGTCGACGCGGGGAGCACGATCCTCGACGCCGAGCCGGAGGAGGTGAAGCGCCGCTCCTCCATCATCGCCGCCGCCGCCTTCGCCGATTGGAACAAGCACCGCCTCAACCTCATAGACACCCCCGGCTATTCAAATTTCATCGCCGACACCGTGGCCTCCATCCGGGCGATCGATAACGCAGTCATCGTCATCAACGGCCACTCCGAGCTGAAGGTGATCACCGAAAAAGTGTTCGCTTGGGCGGGCGAACAGGGGATCCCACGCTTCCTTTTCGTCAACCACATGGACCACGCCCAGGCGGATCTCGCCCGGGCCAGCGAGAGCGCCGAGAAGATCCTGGGCAAGCGGGTTGCCTT
>CAYMWZ010000018.1:13540-19590 GCA_964394385.1 uncultured Nitrospinaceae bacterium
TGCCTTCCTCGAACTGCCCGTCGGAAAGGGGGACAACTTCCGGGGCGTGATCAACCTCATCACCGGAAAGGCCCTCACCTACAAGCCTGACGGAAACGGCAAGGGAAGCGAGGATGAGATCCCCTCCGACCTGCGGTCGGCCTACGAAGAGCACCGGGGAAAGCTGATCGAATTTGCCGCCGAGGCAGACGAGGCGCTCCTCGAGCGATACCTCGAGAGAGGGGAGCTGAACACCGAGGAGACCGTTCAAGGGCTCAAAAAGGGAATTCTCGAGGGCTCATTCCTCCCGGTGATGTGTGGATGCGGCCTGAAGAACATCGGTACCGACGCCCTCCTGGATTTCCTCGTCCTCCTCGGCGCATCTCCCGCGGAACGCCCCGCCCCGCGCGCGAAGACCCCCGAAGGGGAGGAGGTGGCGGTGGAGGCCGGCGCCGACGGCCCATTCCGCGCCCTGGTGTTCAAGACGGTGGTCGACTCCTTCGCCGGGAAGCTCAACTACTTCCGGGTCATGTCGGGTTCCATCTCCTCCGACGCCACGGTGTGGAACGCCAACCAAGGGGAGCGGGAGCGGATGGGCTCGATTCTCTTCATCCAAGGGAAAACCCAAAAACCCGCCTCTGACAAGCTCGTGCCCGGTGACATCGCTGCCGTCGCCAAGCTGAAAGCGACCAAAACGGGCGATACCCTCTGTGAGGAGAAAACCCAGGTTCAATTCCCCCCCATCCCGTTCCCCCTGCCGGCCATCTCCTACGCCGTGGTGCCAAAGTCCAAGGGAGACGAAGAAAAACTGAGCAGCGCCCTCGCCCGCATTCGAGAGGAAGATCCCGTCCTGACCGTCAGCCGCGACCCCCAGACCAAAGAACTCCTTCTCTCGGGGCTGGGCGTCCTCCACCTGGAGGTGATGATCGACCGCATCCGCCGCAAATTCGGCGTCGAGGTCGAGATGCGGACGCCCCGGGTGCCCTACAAGGAGACCATCAAGGGGCGGACGAAGGTCCAGGGGCGCTACAAGAAACAGACGGGCGGGCGGGGCCAGTTCGGGGATACCTGGCTGGAGATCGAGCCCTTGCCGCGGGGGAAGGGGTTCGAATTCGATAACAAAATCGTCGGGGGCGCCATCCCGAGGACGTTCATCCCCGCCGTCGAGAAGGGCATCGTCGAAGCGATGGAGAGCGGGGCGCTGGCCGGCTACCCGGTCACGGACTTGAAGGTCACCCTGTTCGACGGCAGCTATCACACGGTCGACAGTTCGGAGATTGCCTTCAAAATCGCGGGTTCCTTGGGCTTCAAAAAGGGGATGCTCGAATGCAAGCCCACCCTGCTTGAGCCCATCATGGTGGTCGAAGTGACGGTCCCCGACGAATACATGGGAGACATCATCGGCGACTTGAACTCCCGGCGCGGCCGCGTCCTGGGCATGACCCCGGGGCCTGGAGGCAAACAGGGCATCAAGGCCCAAGTGCCCATGGCGGAGATGCTGAACTACGCGCCAGCCCTCCGCTCGATGACGGCCGACCGTGGGGACTTCACGATAGAATTCTCCCACTACGAAGAGGTACCCGGCCAGATAGCCGAAAAGATCATCTCCGAGGCGGCGGCGGCGCAAAGCAGCGCGTGACCCCGCGGATGAAGGAAAAGAGCCATGGCCAAAAAAGGAGTGAACCTGCTCGACGACGATGATGCGGAAAAGGAGCCCGAGGACGCCGGCGGGGGCGATCTCGATGACGCCTCTGGCCGCTCCAAGAAAGCCAAAAAAGGAAAGGGAGGGGGAGGCCTCGTCCGCATCTTGATCATCGCAGGGGCGGCCCTGGTCATCCTGGGGGGAGGCGCTTGGGGAGGCTATCAGTTTTGGTGGCTGCCTCGCCTGAAGAAAGAAGAGGAGAGGCTCAAGGCACAGCAGCGCCTCGAGGAGCTCAGGAAGCAACGCCTCGCCCAGCTTCGGGCCGAGGCCGAGCAAAGGCAGCAGGCCCTCGCGATTCTCGAGCAGGTGCAGACCGAGCAGCAGAAGAAGACCGAAACCGAAAAAGGCCAGGCACCAAAAGGGGAGGGCGAGAAAAAAGCCGAGCCGGCCGCCACTCCCCCGGGCGCCATGGCAGCCAAGGCCCCCTCCGCCGCGCCCGCCGCCGACCCAGCGAAGATGGAGCGACCCAGCGCCCCGCAGGCCGCTCCGCCTCAACCCGAGAAACCCCAAGCGGCGAAAGAGGTGACGCCTCCCCCCGCCGCACCGCCCCGCCAAGAGGCCGCGGCTGCCCCCCCGCGCCCCCCGGCTCCAAAGACTGAGGCCGCCCGGGCGGCCGAAAAGCCCACGGCGGCCCCTCCCCGGGGTGCCTTCTTCACCGTCCAGGTCGCCACATGCCGGACCGAGCGGTGCGTGCGGACGTTCGTCAGCCAGCTCCGCCAGAAGGGCTTTGATCCGCACACCACGGGCCGCGCCCCAAGCGCCTCCGGCAACGAAGTCCTCCTCGGCACCTTCCCCACGCGGGGCGAGGCGGACACTCTCGCCAACCAGGCCCGAGGCAAGAATTTCAGAGTTTCGGTCTACCAGGTGGGAAGCGCATGGCGCGTCTCGGCCGGAACATTCCCCGACCTGGAGGACGCGGCCCAGATGCTCGATCGGGTGGAGGATGCCGGCCTGAAGGGAGAGCTGGCCCGCCGCCCGGGGACGGGAAACGGCCTTCGGACAGTCCGCACGGGGAGATTTGCAGACCGAGGCGAGGCCCTCTCGATGCGGGCGCGCGTCGTGGAAGCCGGTTTTCCGGGTTCCTTCGTCGTCCGGCAGAGATAGGGGAAAGAAGCATGGCCGAGGCCGCGTCCGAGTCGCCAATACCCGACAAGTTGTTTTTCAAGATCGGGGAAGTGGCCGAGCTGACGGGAACGAAGCCACACGTTCTCCGCTACTGGGAGAGTGAATTCAAGGTACTCCGCCCGGCCAAGGGGGAATCCGGCCAGCGGATCTACCGCCGCAAGGACGTCGAGCTCATCTTCGCCATCAAGCGGCTCCTCTACGAGGAGAATTTCACCATCGCAGGCGCGAAAAAGCAGCTCCAACGGCTGCGCGCCCTGCGTTCCGAGGCGGCCCGCGGAAAACCGAAAGAGGACTCCTCCCCGACCCTCCCATTCACGCCCCCCGAAGCGGTCGACCTCACCTGGCTGCGGAAGGAACTCCAAGAGATCCTTGATATCCTGGACAACCGCTGACATCATTTTACGCCCGCCCTCCTTGAGGCCGCGTCATGGCGAAGGAAGTTCAGACGATCTGCCCCCTCGACTGCCCTGACGCGTGCAGCCTTCTGCTCACGGTCCAGGACGGAAAGGTCCTCTCCCTCCGCGGCGACCCGGCTCATCCCTTCACCCAGGGGCTCATCTGCACCAAAATGCGGACCTACACCGACATCATCTACTCGCCCGAGCGCATCCTGCATCCGATGCGGCGTGTGGGGCCGAAGGGCCCGGCCCGCGATGGAGCGCCCCGCTTCGAGCGCATCTCCTGGGAGGAGGCGCTCCGAACCGTCGCGGCGAAGATGCGGGTGGCGGCCGAGCGGTGGGGGCCGGAATCGATCCTTCCCGTCAGCTACTCCGGCACGATGGGCGTCGTGAACCGCAACGCCGGCCAGCGCTTCTTCCACCGCCTGGGCGCCTCGCGCCTTGCCCGCACCATCTGCGTGGCGACGGCCAAAGCGGGATGGGAGGCCACGATGGGGAGGGTGGTGGGGACGGACTGCGGCGAGATGGCCAAGAGCGACCACATCATCCTCTGGGGCATCAACGCCCTCTCGACCAACATGCACATCCTCCCCTTCATCAAGACGGCGCGGGCCCGGGGGGCCAAGCTCACCGTCATCGACGTGTACCGCACGAGGACCGCCAAGATCGCCGACGAGTTCGTCGCGGTGCGCCCGGGGACCGACGCGGCCCTCGCGCTGGGGATGATGCGCGTCCTGGTGCGGGAGGGGCTCATCGACCAAAACTTCATCGATAGCCACACCGTGGGCTTTGAGGAGCTTCGCTCCCGCCTGGAGGAGTACCCGCCCGGACGCGTGGAGGCCATCACGGGCGTTCCCTCCGCCACGGTAGAGCGTCTGGCGAGGGAATACGGCCGGGCGCGGGGACCGTTCATCCGGATGGGGATCGGCCTCTCCCGCCACAGCAACGGCGGAATGAACGTGCGCACCATCGCCTGCCTCCCGGGGCTGGTGGGCGCATTCTCGAAGCCCGGCGGGGGGATCTTCCAGATGTCCTCCGGAGCCTTCGGGCTGAGCATGGCCCCCTACGAGCGGCCCGACTGGTCGCCCCCCGGAACGCGCACCATCAACATCGTCGAGGTGGGAAAGGCCCTGACGGAGGCCTCCGATCCCCCCATCAAGGTGCTCTACGTCTACCATTGCTCGGCGGCGACCACGCTCCCCGACTCGGGGGCGGTGCGGCGGGGCCTCCTGCGGGAGGACCTGTTCACCGTTGTCCACGAGCTCCTCCACACCGATACGGTGGACTACGCGGACATCGTCCTGCCCGCGCCCACGTTCGCCGAATCGCCCGACATCTTCACGAGCTACGGGCACTACTTGGTGGGGCTCAACGAGGAGGCCATCCCGGCGCTGGGGGAGGCAAAGTCCAACTACGAGGTGTTCTCCCTCCTGGCCGAAAGGCTGGGGTTCGAGGAGCCCGACTTTAAGGAAGACCTCTGGGACGCGGCCCGGAAGGTCCTGGACGCACCCCACCTCGCAGAGGCCGGCGTCACCCTCGAGCACCTCCGTGAGAAGCGCTATCTCCAGGTGCCCATCTCCCCAGAAAACCCCTTTGCAGAGGGCTTTGGCACGCCCTCGGGCAAACTGGAGTTCTACAGCGAGCGGATGGCCGCGCTGGGGATGGACCCCCTGCCGAGGCACGTTCCACTCGCCGAGGGCCCTGAAACCCAAGCGGCGGGGGAAGGGCGCCTTCAGCTTGTGGTTCCGCCAGGGCACCATTTCCTGAACAGCACGGGCAACGGGGGAGCCCGGAATATGCGGGGGGAAGGGGAGCAGAGGCTTCTCCTCCATCCCGAGGACGCCCGGGCCAGAGGCCTGCGGGAGGGAGATGCTGCGCGAATCCGCTCCGAGCGGGGGGAGGTCTGCCGGCCTTTGGGCGTCACCGAGGACGTGCCCCAAGGGGTGGCCATCCTGGCCGGCGTCCACGCCGCGCGCCGCTCGCGCGACGGCAAGAACGTCAATGAGCTGACCGCCCAACGCCTGACGGACCTGGGCGGGGGGCCGTGCTTCCACACCAACCTGGTGGAGGTCAAGGCCGCGGCGGCCGCGTCGCTTTGACGGCTCGGGCACCATGGGGTACAAACTTTCGGGCGCGGGGAGGATCCCCGCGCTTGTGAATTTTTCACAAAAATCTGGTCCCCCCTAGCCCGCCGCAGAGGCTTCACCCGAGATGGCGCATATCACGCGGAAGGAAATCAAGCAGCCAGACACCTTCCAAACTTACGCGGCGCGGGCGTTCGAATGGCTCCAGGCCCGCGCCAAGGGCTTGATGACCGGCGCCGCGGTCGTCCTCGCCTTGGCGGCTCTCATCGTCGGCTACCGGTTTTGGACGGAGCGGGTGGCTCGCGAGGCCTCGCTCGCCTTCGCGCTTGCCGAGTCGGCCGGGAAAAACGGAAAAGGGGCCGAGATGGAAGAATCCCTGCGCAAGACGGCGTTGGCCTTTCCCAAGACGCGGGGGGGGGTTCTGGCCCGCCTTCATCTGGCCGATCTCCTGAGAGGGCGCGGGGCACACCAAGCCGCCGAAGCGGAATACCGGATCCTCCTGGCCAGCGGGGCGGCCCTTCCGGCCGACCGCGAGCTGGCCCAGCGGGGCCTGGCCGCGAGCTTGGCCGCCCAGGGAAGATGCCCCGAGGCGGTGCCCCTCTGGCAAGAGATTCTCGCGAAGGGGACCATTTTTCCGCCCGAAAACCTGTATCTCGCCATAGCCTCCTGCCACGAAAAGGACGGAAAGCCAGCCGAGGCATTGCGAACCCTTGAGGAGCTGAGCCAAAAATTCCCCCGCAGCCCCTTCCTGGATGAGCTGGT
>CAYMWZ010000019.1:0-19468 GCA_964394385.1 uncultured Nitrospinaceae bacterium
AGGGGGCGCTCTCGGCGTACTCCTCCGCCCCTCCCTGGAGCATGAGCCCCCAGGCAGGGGTCGGCTCCTGCACGCCGAGCCCCAGGTAGGAGAGGGAGGCCTCCAGGAGGATGGCCTGGCCGAGAAAGGCGGTGAGAATGATGAGGTAGGGGGCCATGACGTTGGGGATCATGTGGCGCATGATGATACGCACGTGGTTGAAGCCCAGCGCCCTCGCCGCGTCCACATAGGGGATTTCGCGCACGGCCAGGGCGCTCGCGCGCACCACCCGCGCGCAACGGGGGACGAATGGGAAGGTGATGGCGATGATCACGTTCTGGGTACCGGTTCCGAAGATAGACACGACGGCGAGGGCCATGATGATCAGGGGGAACGCGATGAATATGTCCATCACGCGCTGGAAGAGGAGATCGAAGCGGCCCCCGAAGTAGGCGCTCGCCACCCCCAGGATCAGCCCCGCCGTCGCCCCGACGAGCGACGCGGTGAATCCGACAAGAAGGGCCGTCCGGGCGCCGTAGATGATCCGGGCGAGAACGTCCCGACCGAACTGGTCCGTCCCGAGCCAGTGCTCCGCGCTGGGCGCCTCGTGGATCTTGTCGTAGGCGTTCACGACGGGGTTGTAGGGCGTGATGAAATCGGCAAAGAGCGCCACGGCGACCATGATGAGAATGACGACGGCTCCCGTCGCGCCAAGTGGTTTGCGGAGGAAGAGGTTCCGGGCAACCTCCCCCCAGGTGAAGCGCGTCTCCTCCGTTTCATCTACCTGAGGCGCGATTGCCACCTGCTTTTCCGTCACAGCCATCGGGGGTTCTCCTAGCGGTAGCGGATGCGAGGATCAAGCCACGCGTAGAAAACGTCAATGAAGAAGTTCGTCAAAACGAAGACCAGCGCCACCAGCATGACCAGCGATTGGGTCATCGTATAGTCGTGGTGGGTCACGGCCAGGACGAAGAGCTTGCCGAGCCCATTCAGGTTGAAAACCTGCTCCGTCACGACGAGGCCGCCCATGAGGAAGGCGAATTCCAGGCCGATGACTGTCGTGACCGGCAGGAGGGCGTTCTTGAGGGCATGTCGGTTGATGATGAGCTTCTCCAAAAGGCCCTTGGCACGGGCCGTTCGGACGTAATCCTCCCGGAGCACCTCCAGGAGGGCCGATCGGGTCATCCGGGTGGCGACGGCCGAGTAGCGGTAGCCGGTCGCCAGGGCGGGCCAGATGAGCTGGGAGAGGTTCGCCCAAGGGTCCACCCATATGGGCGTGTACTGGATCGGAGGCATCCAGGGCACCCCGAAATACCGCTGGGTGGTGATGAGGAGTCCCAAAATGATCAGGATGCCGAGCCAGAAGGAGGGCATGGCGATGCCCGCGATGCTGAAGCTCCGCACGACGTAGTCGATCCAGGTATCCTGCTTGACGGCCGAGATCGTGCCGAGGGGGATGGCAAGGATGGTGGCGGTCAGGGTGGCCATGATGGCCACCTGAAGGGAGAGCTCGAAGCGAAGACCAATCTCCTCGGTAATCGGGCGGCCCGTCCACATCGAGACGCCGAAGTCCAGCCGCGCAATCCCCCAGACCCAATCGAAGAACTGGACAAATAAAGGCTTCGTGAGGCCAATCTGCTCGCGGCACACCTGAAGCGCTCTCTCATCGAAGTACTGCCCCGTCCCCGCCATCCGGAGCTCGCAAATGTCCCCTGGGACAAGGCGCATCAAGAAAAAGACGAGCACCGCCGCGCCGAACAGGGTCGGGATCATCAGCAGAATGCGCTTGAAGATGTATTTATACATGGCCGCCCGGGCGCCCCTCCGCCCGCCCGCCGCCCTTGCAGGCGGCGGGCGGGCGCGTGAGCGAGGCTCCCTTAACAAACCTCCCCGGCTACTGGTCGAGCCAAACGGTCTCGAGTTGCTGATTCAAGTAGTGGCTCGGGCTGATCTTCCACCCCTTCACGATCGAGTTGTGGGGGATGATCCGGTACCACCACAGAGTGATGAACGTGTACGCCTGCTCGTCGAGAGCCCGCTTCTCGAACTGCCGCATGAGGCGCCGCTGCTCGGCCGGGTCGCCCGAGCGGTTCATATTGTCGAACAGCTCGTCCAGGACGCGATCCTGGTAGCTCGCGTAGTTGTTGCCCGCCCGATCGTCCGAGATGAACTTGGAGACGTCGACCAGGGGATTCACGACGGACTGGCAGTTAAAGTCGATGCTCACTTGGAAGTTCTTCGACTTCCGCAGGACGGAGTAGAAAGGCCCCGTGGGCTGCACCCACTGCTCCACCTTGAGGCCGACCTTCCGCCACTGGTCGATGAGCCAGGTGCCGACGATCTTGTAGGGCTGGTCCACGCCGCGGTTGTGGAGGGTGAACTCGAAGCCGTTCGGGAAGCCCGCCTCGGCGAGGAGACGCTTCGCCTCGGCGCGCGACTTTTCGATGTCCGGCCAGTAGCCGGCGAGCTGCTCGAGCTCTTGCTTCGTGGCGGCCAGCGGATGGCCCGGGAACGCGACGCCGCCAACCGTCTTCACGATGGCGATCTGGGAGAGATAATTCGATCCCCCCCAACGGTCCACGGCGAGCGTGAGCGCCCGGCGCACGCGCACATCGTCGAAGGGCTTCACCTTGTTGTTGGGGGTGATGAAGAGGGCGCAGTTCCAGTCGCTCTCCTGCACCGTGATCTTATCCCCCAAGGCCTTCTTCAGGTCGTCGCGGCTCTTGGGCGGGAAACCCCGGAACTCGATGTAGGCCCGGCCCCCGCGGATGGCCTGCACGCGGAGCGACTGCTTGTCGGCAAAGATGGCCTGGAAACCATCCAGGTAGGGCTTGCCCTTGTGGTGGTAGTTGTCGTTGCGGACTCCCCCGATCAAGGCGCCCGGCTGGGCCTGCTTGAACTTGAAGGGCCCCGAGCCCATCACGTTCTTCTCGTACCAGCGCATGTCCTTGTCGAGCATCTTCTTGCTGTAGACGAAGTTGTAAGGGTTCCCCAGCGCCGGGATGAAGGCCCCCGAGGGGTGCTTCAGCTCGAAGACCACCGTGTAGTCGTCCGGGGCGTAGTACTTGGCCACCATGGCGTAGAACGCCTTGCGCGCGCTGGCCACGCCCTTCGGCGGATCGATGATCTTCTTGAAGGTGGCCACGATGTCGTGCGCCGTCAGCGGGGAGCCGTCGTGGAACTTGACGTCCCGCCGGATCTTGAAGGTGTACTTCTTCCCCCCGTCGGTGGGTTGGGGGAATTCGGTGCACAAGTCGCACACGAAGTCCGTCGGGGAGGCGGGGTTGTCCGGATTCACCCGGATCAGCACGCTGTAGAAGGGCGCGATCGGATGGATCAGGGCGAAGGTGGTCTCCCGGTGGCCGTCATAGCTGGGAGGCTCGGCCGGAACGACATACTTGAGGATCCCCCCTCCCTTGGGCGCCGCCTCGGCAGCGGGGCCGGCCGCCCAGAGCGCAAAGGCGAACGCCAGCGCCACTGCTATCGTGGTCCTTATCCGGAATCTGGACATCTTTTTTCCTCCTCTCTAGGTTGAGAGATCCGCATCTTCATCTTCATGAAGTGGCCTCAAAGTCGGCCATCTGCACAACGCCCCGCGGCCCATTCGCCGAGGGGGCGATCAAACCTCCGTGCAGGCCACCCAGTGGCGGGGGGCGATCTCCCGCAGGGGCGGGATCTCCCTCATGCAGCTCCCGACTGCGATCGGGCACCTGGGGTGGAACACGCATCCGCTCGGCGGGTTGATGGGGCTGGGGACCTCCCCCGCCACGACCTCGAGCTTGCGACCCCTCTCCACCACTGGATCCGGCACAGGAACCGCCGAGAGAAGCGCCCGCGTATAGGGATGCATCGGATTATCGTAGAGATCGTCGCAGTCGGCAAGCTCGACGATCTTCCCCAGATACATCACCGCCACCCGGTGGCACAGATGGCGGACCACGCTGAGGTCGTGTGCGATGAACAAATAGGTCAGATGAAACTCCTCGCGCAGGTCCTCCAGCAGGTTGATGATCTGCGCCTGGATGGAGACATCGAGGGCCGACACCGGCTCGTCGCATATGATGAAATCGGGCCTCAGGGCGAGAGCGCGGGCGACGCCCACGCGCTGGCGCTGGCCGCCGCTCATCTCGTGCGGGTAGCGCTCCCCCATCTTGGGGCTGAGGCCGCAGACGCCCAGGAGCTCCCTCACGCGCTCCCGGCGCGCCTGCGCGCCCGGCTCAAGGCCGTGGACGTACATGGGCTCGCCGATGATCTCACCCACCTTCATCCGGGGGTTCAGCGAGCTGTAAGGGTCCTGGAAGATGACCTGGATCTTCCGGCGGTAGGAGCGCAGCTCCCGGTCTTTCAGGGCGACGAGGTTCACCCCGCCGAAGACGACATCGCCCGAGGTGGGCCGCTCAAGCTGGAGGATGCAACGGCCCGTCGTGGTCTTGCCGCAACCCGACTCGCCCACCAGGCCCAGGGTCTCCCCCCTCCGGATGGAGAAGCTCACGCCGTCTACGGCCTTCACCATGCCGACGAGCTTCTGAAACACGACCCCCTCGGATATGGGAAAGTATTTTCTGAGCTCCCGCACTTCCACGAGAACCTCCCCCGGCCCTCCGCTCGAGGCAGCCACAGTGCCGGCGCCGGGGGCGGCATCCACGTCGCTCATGAGGCCTCCCTCACCGGCCGGCGAAGCTCGTCCTTCTGCCAGCAGGCCGAACGATGTCCGTCGATAACGGACGCCAGGGGGGGAATCTCCCGGGCGCACCTATCCACCGCAAACCGGCAGCGGGGGCGGAAGGCGCACCCCGCATCGAGGCGCGTCAGGTCGGGCGGCTGCCCCTCGATCGGATCCAGGCGGTCCTTGCGGGGATGATCGAGCCGGGGCACGGAGCGCAGTAGCCCCAGGCTGTAGGGGTGGCTCGGGGTTCGGTAGATCTCCTTCGCAGGGCCGCACTCGATGATTTTCCCCGCGTACATCACGTTCACCCGGTCGGCGTAGCGGGCCACCACGCCCAGATTGTGGGTGATGATGATGAGGGCGACCCCAAAACGCTTCGTGAGGTCCTGCATCAGCTCAAGAATCTGGGCCTGGATGGTCACGTCGAGGGCGGTCGTGGGCTCGTCCGCGATGATCAGCTTGGGCTGGCAGCAGAGCGCCATGGCGATCATGACCCGCTGGCGCATTCCTCCGCTCAGATGGTGGGGATACTGCTTGATCCGCCGCACCGGCTCGGCGATCCCCACCAACCGCAGATACTCGACGGCCTTCTGCTCCGCCTCCTGGCGGCTCATCCCCAGGTGATGCTCCATGGTTTCCGTGAGCTGAAGCCCGATGGTGAGCACGGGATTGAGCGAGGTCATCGGTTCCTGAAAGATCATCGCGATCTGCCGGCCGCGGACGCCGCGAATCTCCCCGTCGCCCAGCTGGAGGAGGTCCCGGCCCATGAACCGGATGCTGCCCTCTACAATGCGCCCGGGAGGATCGGGTATGAGCCGGAGGATGGAGAGGGCGCTCACCGACTTGCCGCAGCCCGACTCCCCCACGAGGGCAACCGTCTCGCCCTCCTCCACGTCGTAGGAGATGCCGTCCACCGCCTTCACCACGCCGGAGGAGGTGAAAAACTGGGTCTTCAGATTCTCGATCTGGAGAAGCCGGGCCATTCACACTCCCGTTTGACGAAGAGAAGAATCCCCTAAATATCAATCATTTAGGCGGCTTAGCTGCCACGGTCCGTACTGAGGGTCAAGGAAAACGTTAGTGGGAGTTTCACTTCATGTCAACGGGCGCTTTTGGGCCTCCGACAGAACGGGAGGAAAATCCGCCCTTTCCTGACCCACCAGCAAGCTCCGCAACCACTGGATCTATCCCCAGAGAACCCGGCGAGCCGGGCAAAAATTCAACTCCACCCCGCCGAAACCTCCCCCCCTCGGGCGGCCACCTCCTCCTTGAGGACGAAAAGCGCGTCCGCCGCCAGGCACCCCTCCCCTTCGGGCAGGACGAAAAGAGGGTTGATGTCCGCCTCACAGAGGCGCTCGCCCAACGCCGCGGCAAGGGAGCCCAGCCGCACGATAGCCTCGGCCAGGGCGGGCCGGTCGAGGGGCCCCCTCCCCCGGAACGGACCGAGCAGCCGCGCCCCGCGGAGCTCATCGATCATGGCCTCCGCATCCTCCCGCGCGAGGGGCGCGACGCGCGCGCTCAAGTCGCCGAGCGCCTCCCCCGCCGTCCCCCCAAGGCCCACCGTCACGATCGGGCCGAACTGCGCGTCCCACACCACCCCGAGCATGAACTCCGCCCCGCTCCCCACCCCTTTCTCCACCAGAAAACCCCCCACCCGGGGCCGGCCCGGGAGGAGGCGCAGCCGCTCGGCCACCTCCGCATAGGCGGCGCGCAGGGCGGCCTCATCGGGCAGCAGAGCGGACACCAGGCCCACCTCTGTCTTGTGGGGCACATCGGGCGAGGAGGCCTTGAGAACCACCGGGTAGCCCATCTCCCGGGCCGCCCGGGCCGCCTCCTCCGGATCGCGGCATAGGCGGTGGGGAACCACGGGGAGGCCGAACGCCCCCGCGAGGGCGAGGCCCTCCGCTTCGCTGAGGGGCCCGCTCCTCTGAAGGAGGGCCTTCACGGCCTCCGGCAGATCCCCCGGCGCCTGGGTGCCCCTTCCCCGCCGGCGGGCGGGGTGTTCCGCATAAGCGGCCAGGTGGGCAGCCGCTTGCGCACACCCTTCGATCGCGTGGAAGGAGGCGATCCCCGCCCCCGCGAGAAGGCGGTGGGCCTCCTCGGCATGGGGGTTCAAATAGACGAGGACGGAGCGGGCTCGGTCTTCCTTTTGCGCCCGGAGGATGGGCGCCACTCCGATTTGGGGCCGGAACTGGGCGCTCGAGCCCACAACGGGAATCACGATGTCGAAGGGCCCCTCCTCCAGGGCGGCCTCCAGTATCCTCCCAAACGCGCCGATTCCCGCGATGGTGGTGTCGATCGGGTTGGAGGGGGGGACGTCCGCGGGCAGCGCCTCCTGAATGCGCGCCCTCAGCCTCTCGCCCGGAGGAGGAACTTCCAGCCCGAGGGCGCCGCACGCGTCCGCCATCAACGCCCCTCCACCCCCCGTCGTGGCCACGATCCCCACGCGGCGGCTCCGCGGGAGGGGCGTCGTGGCGAACATGTGGGCCACCTCGAAGAGGGCCTCCAGCCCCCCCACCCGGGTCACGCCCCACTGGCGGAACACCGCATCATAGGCGGCGTCCTCGCCCACGAGCGCCCCCGTGTGGCTCACGGCCGCCGCGCGCCCCGCCGCCGCGCGGCCCACCTTCAGGACGACGAGGGGCTTTCGGGCGGCGAGCGCCCTCTCGGCCACCCGGAGAAATTTCCCCCCGTTGCGCAGGCCCTCCAAATAGATGGCGATGGAGCGGGTGTTCGGATCCTCGATCAAGAAATCGACGTAGTCGGCGGCCTCGAGATCCATCTCGTTTCCGCAGGAGATCATGAAGCTGAAGCCGATCCCCCGGTGGGTGGCGCGCGAGAGGAGAGCCCCCCCGATGCTCCCGCTCTGGCACACCACGCCCAGGGAGCCCGGCAGGACGCGGTCGAGCTCCAAGGCAATGATGCCGGCCAAGTGAAGGTTGCCGTGAAAGTTGTGGCAACCTGCCGTGTTCGGGCCGCAGATGCGCATCCCGGCGGCCCCGGCCCGGGAGGTGATCTCGCGCTCGATGCGGGCTCCCTCCTCGCCCGCCTCGGAGAAGCCCGCCGTGTAGATCGTCGCCGTAGCCACCCCCCTCGCCGCGCACTCGGCCACCACGTCGAGTACGCTCTCGCGCCCGACGGCGATGAAGACGGTGTCGGGCGTTTCGGGCACTTCGCTGAGGGAGGGCCAGCAGCGGAGCCCCGCCACCCGGTCGTACTTCGGATTCACGGGATAGACCCTGCCCCGGTAGCCGTGGCGCAACAGGTTTTTCATGAGGCGCCCGTTGAATCGCTCCGGGTCGGCCGAGGCTCCCACCACGGCCACGGACTCGGGGCAGAGGAGGCGGCGCAGGCTCTCGCGGGTGGAGGCGGGGTCGGAGAGGGTCATCGGGAAGGCGCCCCCGGCGGAGGGATCATCCCGCCGGCGTTCTCCTCGACATGAGGGGGGCGATTCATTCCTGGCGGGGCGGCCGCTGGCTGAACGAGCGTTCGTAGATCAGGCCGGCCATCCGGTTCCGAAGCATCTCGACCGTGCCGCCCGCGATCGACCAGCCCCGGATCTTCCGGTAGAGGAATTCGAGCGGCATCTCCGTCGAGTATCCGTACGCCCCGTGGAGCTGAATCGCGTCGTCGGCCACCTGGCGCGCCATCTCGTTGCAATAGAGCTTGGCGGCGGTGGTCTCCAGGGCCGAAGGGAGGTCCGCGCGCGCGTTCGAGAGGGCCCGGTAGAGCAGCAGCCGAGCCGCCTCGAGCTTCACCCGCATGTCCACCACCATCCACTGCACGCCCTGGAACTCGCACAATGGGCGCCCGAACTGGCGCCGAGTCTTGGTGTGCTCGACGGTCATGTCGTAGGCCGCCTGGGCCAGGGCAAGGCAGCGGGTGGCGTTGCCGAGCCGCTCGACGTTGAAGATGGGCATGAGGACGCGGAAGCCATCGCTGTCGATGAGGATGTTCTCCCTCGGCACGCGCGCATCCTCGAAATAGAGGGCGCAATGCGCCTCCCCGCTCATGAAATGGTCGGTCTTCCCCTTCGTGAAGCCAGGCGCCCCGGTCTCCACCACCACAGCCCCGCAGTCGTGCGTCCGGGGCCCAAAACGCACGTAGACGACGAACAGATCGGCGTGGGGCGCATTCGAGCTGAAACACTTCTGGCCATTGAGGATCACGCTCTCGCCGTCGCACTTCGCCGAGGTCTTGAGCTCAGTCGCGGCCGAGCCGGCGTCCGGCTCGGTCATGGCGATGGCCACGATCTTCTCCCCTCCGCAGATGCCCGGCAGGAACCGGCGCCTTTGCTCCTCCGTGCCCAGCTCGTCGATCAGCCGGATGGGACCCATGTTCCCCATCTGCACCACGTCGCCGCTGTGGGGGCACACCTGGGAGATGGCCTCCATCACCAGGCAGGCTTCGAAGATCGAACGGCCCGCTCCATGGGGCTCGCGGACCGTCATCCCCATCATTCCGTGCTCGGCGAGCACTTTCATGGAGCGGCGGGGGTATTCGCCCGTTCTCGCGTAGCTGTAGGCGTTCTTGGCGAACTCGCGCAGGGCGAGCTCCCGGGCGGTCTGCTGAAGGAGCCGATCCTGTTCGCTGAGCTGGAAATCCACGGGCCCCTCCCGTGCCGATGGGATTTTGCTGCTCCCAGCGAGGAGAAACGATGGCCACTCAATATATTCCGGCCGCCCGCAACGGGTCCACATCCCAAAGCGCCTTTATTCCTCGTCCCCCCCTCATAAATGGGCGCAAAGAGACTGCAGATCGATAAAGGCGATCAATATTGAAGAATTTATATATTCAAAATTTCTAAATTTGTCCCTTCCTATCATTTGAAATGTAAATTTTGTCCAGGGCGTTATGGCTTCAGAGGGGTAAAATATCGGAAGCCCTTCCACCCAAAAAGGAGAGGACGTGAACCAAAACCCAGCCTGATCCAGGCGATGGCGGGAGGCGGAGGCCGGGGAGAGGAGAGAAACCCGTTATTCGAGTCCCGGTTCCTGCCGATAAACGGATCAGGAGGGAAAGCCGGCTCGCCCGGCAATGCGGAGAAGGGACGGCACCATGAGACTCCAGCGAAGCAGCCACATGGCAAAGCTTCTCCTGGGCGCACTCCTCCTGACGGGGTGCGCAGGGGCGGCCAGCGCGCCGGTCAAGCTTGTCCCCGCGCCGGATGGCCGCTACGACAATCACGCCTATCTCGTCGATCCAGCCCGGATGGACGTGGCCCAGCTGGCGGACTCGATCGTCACCCTGGTCACCCGGACCACGTTCGAGGGGCCGGGGGGCGAGGTCATCCAAAACGAGATGGTCGGAAGCGGGGTGGTGCTGGGGCGCTTCGTGCTGACCGTGGAGCACGCCGTTGCCCTGCATAGGATCGAAGTCCCATCTCCTTTCGGCCCGATAGAACTCCCGACCAGAAAAAAAGCCGAAGAGACGCTCATCCGCTGGCGGGGGAGCGACCACCCATTGCGCGTCCTCTACAAGAACCGGGCCGAGGACATCGCCCTCTTCGAGCTTCCACCCGGCATCCGCCCCCCCTCGTTCCCCCATCCGCTCGGGAACAGCGACGAACTCCGGGTGGGGAACTTCATCTATGTCGTGGGGAATCCCATGAACCTGGGGATCAACGTCCGCGAGGGCATCGTGAGCGCCCTGCGCGCGCCCGACGAAGTCTCCCGCATCGGGGCGAAGGGAGAAAACGCCTTCATGGTGAGCAACGGCCTCCTCCCGGGCGACAGCGGGACCCCCGTCATCGCGATCCGGGACGGCCGCTTCGAGCTCGTGGGGATCTCCCAGGGGACCATTAGCCAGGGCAACCGGCTGGGCTGGGTGATTCGGATCAACGTCATCCGCAACTCTCTTCAATCCGCCCGGGCCGCTCTCGACGAAAGATGGACGGCGCCGGCCCGCATCCTGCCGGTCTCCGCCCGGGAGCCCGCGGCGGGCGGCATGGGAGATTTCCTCACCTGGCTGACCTCGGGCTTCAAAGGAGCCCCGCTCAACCCCTAGCCTCTGTCCCTGGGCCGCTGGCCCCCTCATCCCCGCCATGGGATAATATCGAGAAAAGGCACCTCTGGAGCTCCGTTCGCCTCGGCGGGGAGGTTCTCAAGCGGCCATGGATGGGACAGACGGCGGCTTCCGCGTCGGCCTGATCGTGCCCTCCTCGAACACCACCATGGAGGGCGACCTTCACCGCGTCCTTCCGGATGAGGTGGAGATCGTCACCTCGCGCATGTTCCTGGAGCAGACGACCAAGGAGTCTGAGATCCGGATGATCGAGGAATCCCTCCCCGAGGCGGCACGGATGATCAGGACCGCGAAGCCGAACCTCACCGTCTTCGGCTGCACCTCGGGCGGCTCGCTTTTCGGGCAGGAGTACGACCGGGGGATCTCGAAGCAGCTCAAGCGGAACACGGGCGCCGAGGCGGTCACCATCCTCTCCGCCCTCTCCGAGGAGTTCGCCCTGCTCGGCGCCAAGAGACTCCTCGTCCTCACCCCTTATGTCGAAGAGCTCAACGAGACGATCCGGACGAGCCTGGAGGAGGACGGGTTTGATGTGCTCTCCATCCACGGGCTGGGCATCGTGGAGAACACCTCGATCGGCGCCCTCAAGGGGGAGCAGATCCTGGCATTCGCGAAAGAAAAAGCCCGCCCCGAAACGCTCCGGCGGGCGGACTGTCTGTTCTTCTCGTGCACGAACCTCCCCGCCGTCCGCGCCCTGCCCCTCCTCCGGGCGCACTTTGGAGCTCTCCCCATCATGACCAGCAACCTGGCGGCCATCAACGCCGTCCGCCGGCGCTACGAGAAGGCGCGCGCCCAGGCGGCCTGATCCGAAGGCCCCCGATCCCGCCCGCGCGGTTGTCTTGCCCACCCCCGCGGTGTAGCATTCTTCTGTTCCTTCACCCTTCTCATTGGAGTATCCGGAGTGGCGGAAATTCGCGTCCTCTCCCCCTCGGGCGTCCTCGGCTCGGGCTTCCCCGAGGCATCCTTCGAGCGGGGCCTCTCCCTCCGGCCCCACGTCATCGGATGCGACGCCGGCTCCACCGACATGGGCCCCGCCTCCCTGGGCACGGGCGTCCCGCATTTTTCGCGCGAGGCGGCCAAGCGGGATCTCCGGCTCATGCTCCTGGGCCGGGAGTGCCTGGGGGTGCCCCTCATCGTCGGCTCCTGCGGCACCGCCGGCGGGGACGAGGGGCTCGGTTGGATGCGGGACATCTGCCTGGAGGTCGCCAAGGAAGAGGGGCTCCGCTTCCGGCTCGCCCTGGTGCACAGCGAGCAGGACAAAACCTACCTCAAGCGCCGCTTCCGCGAGGGGAGGATCCGGCCCCTCGAACCGGCCCCGGCGCTCGACGAGGGCGTCATCGACCGGAGCGCCCACATCGTCGGGATGATGGGGGATGAACCCATCGCCGAAGCCCTGAACGAAGGGGCGGAGGTCGTCCTGGCGGGACGGGCCTCGGACACCTCGATCTTCGCCTGCGTGCCCGCCCGCCTCGGCGCCGACCGGGGCCTGGCCTGGCACGCCGCCAAGATCCTCGAGTGCGGGGCGGCCTGCGCCGTCACCCGCAGGCGGCCGGACGGGGTGTTCGCCTGGATCCGGGATGACCACTTCGTGGTCGAGCCCCTGGACCCCGGGATGCGCTGCTCGCCCCAGAGCGTGGCCTCGCACACCCTGTACGAGAACGCCGACCCCTTCTTCATCACCGAGCCGGGCGGGGTGCTCGACACGAGCGGCTCCACCTACGCGGCCGAGAGCGGCCGCGCCGTGCGCGTCCAGGGCTCAGCCTACCGGCCCGCCGAAACCTACACCGTCAAGCTCGAGGGCGCCGAGCTTGCCGGGTACCAGAGCGTCATCATCGGGGGGGTGCGGGACCCCTACATGATCCGGCAGCTCGACACCTGGCTCGCGGGGCTGCGGACGGATTTCGACGCCCGGGTCCGCGAAATCCTCAAGGACGGGGACGGCCCTCCGAAATACACCCTCGTGGTCCGGGTGTACGGCCGGGACGGCGTCATGGGGCCCCTCGAGCCCCTGGCCCACGAGCTGCCCCACGAGGTGGGCATCCTGTTCGAGGTGACGGCCCAGGACCAGAAAACCGCGCGGATCCTGGCTTCCACCCTGAGCCACTTCGCCATCCACTACCCGATCCCCGAGTGGGGCGGGCTGATCTCCGGTCTGGCCTATCCCTTCGCCCCGGCGGAGCTGGACAAGGGGCCGGTCTACCGCTTCAACATGAATCACGTGGTCCTGCCCGACAATCCGTGCGAGATGTTCCCCATCGAAACGATAGAGGTCGGCGCCCGATGACGACGCTGGGGGAGCTGGCCAAGCTCATCCGTTCGAAGAACGCGGGTCCCTTTAACCTCACCTTTGACATCATGTTCGAAGAGGAGGAGGCCTACCGCCGGGTCGTCCGGGCCAACGTGGTCAACAAGGAGGTCTTCGGCCGCATCTATAGGATCCCGCCGGAGAAGATCCTGCTCGTCCACCACGATGCTGCGCGGGCCATCAAGATCTCCATCCCCCGGCCCGTGTTCTCGTGCGACCTCGAGGACGGGGACTGCTACGGCGGCCAGCAGTTCGGCCCCCTCGTCGATCTGGAAGTCCCCGAAACCTAGCCCCGTCTGCCTTCCGACTTCGACCAAGGAGTGTGAAGCATGGCCATCCGGATCGAGGCCGATGGAATCCGCAAGACCTTCCCCGAGGTGGATCAAATAAAGGACCCCAAGCTGCGCCAAGGGGTGATCGACATCTGGCTCGACATCGCGGGCCAGAGCCCCTGGGAGCGCCTCGAGGACATCCCCAAGAACCTGACCGAGGAGAAACACATGCCCCTGGTGGGGCACATCCAGGGAGTGACGCGGATGGCGCTCGCGATGGCCAAGACCGCCGAGGAGCTGCACGGGGTGAGGGTGGACCGGGATCTGCTCATCGTCTCATGCCTCCTCCACGACGTCACCAAGCTCCTCGAGTCCGCTCCCGACCCGGGGGGACCCCCGAGCGGGGGCCCCGTCCCGCCGGGGAAGAAAACCGAATTCGGAACGAAGATTCAGCATGGGGTGTACGGCGCCCACAAGATCTGGGAGAAGAACCTCCCCAAGGCGCTCGAACTCGCCCACCTGGTGATCACCCACACGCGCGCGAGCAACACGCGCTCCATGAGCTACGAGGCCGTCCTCCTCTTCTACGCCGACTGGGCGGACTCCGACGCGGGGATCGTCAAGGCGGGCGGCAAACCGTTCGCCGCGCGATGGGTGGAGGAAAGCGCCCGGTAGGAGCGGGATCCCTTGGGCTCCTCTCGCAAACCCAAGGGGAGCCGCCGTGAGGGAACCCGTGGATCCGTTTGAGTATTTTTTCGAAAAGCCCTGGTCGGATGGCCTCCCCGTCGTCACGCCCACGGAAGAGCGCGTCGAGCAGATGCTCTCGGGCACGCGCCGCGGCCCGGAGGAGGTCATCGGCGCCGTCCCCCCGCTCGGCGAGATCGCCACTGTCCGGCAGGCGGCGATCCACGCGGTCATGGCCGGCTGCAAGCCGGAGTACCTGCCCGTGGTGCTCGGGGGCCTGGAGGCGGCGCTGGAGGAGCCCCTGAACCTCGGGGGAGTCCAGGCCACCCTGCACAGCGTCGCTCCCCTCATGATCGTCAACGGCCCCTACGCCAAGCGGATCGGCCTCACCGGCGGGGGCGGCTGCTTCGGCCCCGGCTTCCGGGCGAACGCCACCATCGGCCGCGCCCTCCGGCTCATGCTCCTGAACCTGGGCGGAGGCATCCCGCGGGTGGCCTCGATGAGCACCCTCGGCCAGCCCTCCCGCTACACATTTTGCGTCGCCGAAAACGAGGAGGAGAGCCCCTGGGAGTCCCTCGCCGTCTCGCGTGGCCACTCCCCCGAGGACGACGTCATCACCATGGTCATGTGCGAGAACCCCCAGATCATCTTCAACGACGTGGACCGCGACCCAAGGCGCCTGCTCGTCCCTGTCGCGGACAACATCGCCGCCATGGGCTCCTGGCCCATCTGGACCCGGACCGACGTCGCCGTGGCCCTGAGCCCCGAGCACGCGAGCATATGCGCCCGGGGGGGGTTCTCCCGGGCCGACGCGCACCGGTACCTGTGCGAGATCGCGGGCCGCCGCGTCCGCGACCTCAAGCGCGGAGGCCCCTGGCGCGAGGACCGGCCCAGCGGCCGATGGGGCCACCCGGTGGATCGGAACGATGAGGACTTCTTCGTTCGCGCCATCCACGACCCCGAGGACCTGCATCTCTTCGTGGCCGGGGGGAACGGGCCAATGAGTGCCGTCATGCCCGGCTGGAACGGCGCCAGCCAGGCGGTGACGCGGACCTACCAAGCCTAAGAGGGGGGACAACCAGGCCGCGGGGGAGCCTCCTATGAGGGGAGAGCCTCGCTCCCTCGCGCAGCGTCCGGATCCTACCCTCAATCATAAAACTCCGGGAGGGTGAGGTAGCCCTCGCGCGGAAGCTCATGGGCGAGGGGAAGCCCCTGGAGGAGCTTCAGCCGCTGGATGGTGCGCAGGTGGGCGAGAACGTTCCACCAAATGTGCCGGAGGACGGCTCCCACCTCAAGGTGGAAGAGCCCCGGCTTCGCGGGGTCCTCCCGAAAACCCGAGGGGTGGAGCCCGGCCGCCATGCGGTGGTAGTCGACAGGCTTGAAGGGGTCTCCCGGCCGGACCCAGTCCGGGTCGGTGTAGTGGGTGAAAGTCAGGGAACGAAGTCTCTCGGCGCCCTCCCGATCGATGATCGCGCAACAGAGGTCCGCCCAAGGCCGCATGAAGTCGGTCAAGGCCTCCCGGTGGGGGGCCACCTCGGGCGGCACGTGCCGGACCCCCGCCCGGATGAGCTCCGCGATGATCGGAGCCGTCTCGGGAAATGCGTAGCCCCGCTGGCGGAGCAGCTCGCCAGCGCGCAGCGCGAGCCAAGCGGGCGTCACCAAGGCGATGTGGCGCATCTGGAGATCGATGGACCACCGCGCCCACGGGGGTTCCTGGGACGCGTAGGCCATCTGCTCGAGGGTGAGGCCCTCGACCTCGCCCCGGACAAGATCCGGATACCCCTTGAGCGCCGCGCCCAAGCGCGAAAACTCCTCCCGCATCTCTCTCTCCGCCAGGACCCCCGACCCGCACGACTCCCCGAACGTAAAACGCATCATAACCCTCCGGCCCCCGCCGGCACAGGCGGCCTCCTCCCGGCCGCCCCGGGGAGGGCCGGAGCCCTTCCCGACGCGCCGCGGGGATGGAAGAAGTTGACCCTCCGGCGGCCCGATGGCATTATTTGCGTGGATTTCCTTACCCCTTACCCTTTGAATGGAACTTCGGTGATTCTACCGCCTTGGCGGTCTTTTTCCCGACGGGATGGCCGGCCGCACACCCATGGCCCCTGCCCCGCGGAGCGGGAAGGAAAGCACTCGTGGGCATGACCCTCACCGAAAAGATCCTGGCCCGCGCCTCGGGCGCCCCCTCGGTGAAGCCCGGCGAGATCGTCTACCCGGAGGCGGACCTCGCCACCATCCACGACCTGTATGTGGTCGAGGCCGACAAGGAGCTGCGCTCCCTCGGGGTGGATCAGCCCTGGGACCCCGAGCGCCTGTTCGTGTGCTTCGACCACGACGTCATCCCCCAGACCGTCGCGGTGGCCAACCGCGCGCGGACCGTCCGCGAGATCGTCCGGCGCTGGAAGGTGAAGCACTTCTTCGACGTGGGCCGGGGGCAGGGCCACGTTTTCCCGATGGAGATCGGGCTGGTGCGGCCGGGGATGTGCGTGCTGGCCTACGACCCCCACGTGACGAACTACGGCGCGATCGGCTGCCTCGGGCTGGCGCTCGCCTTCGAGTTCCCCGCCGTCCTCGCGACCGGAAGCCACTGGTTCCGGGTTCCGCGCACCCTCCGGATCGAGCTGGAGGGCAGACTCCCGCCGGGGGTCACGATCCGGGACGCCACCGCGGTGATCATCCGGGAGGTGGGGCCCGACCGGGCCGACTACCGCATTTTCGAGTTCGCGGGGCCAGCCCTTGAGCACCTGAGCGTGGACGCGCGGGTCAAGTTGTGCAACCTGCCCGTGGAGATCGGAGTCAAGAGCGCCATCGTCCCCGCCGACGAGCGGGTGGCAGAGTGGATGCAGGCGAGAAACATCGGTCCCTTCGAGCCCATCGGGAGCGACCCAGACGCCGAGTTCGAGGCGACCTGCCGCTTCGACCTCTCGGCGCTCGAACCCATGATGGCGCTCCCCCCCATGCCCGACAACGTGGTCCCCCTGAAGCAGGTCCTCGGCATGCCGGTCCAAGCGGCGTACCTGGGCTCCTGTGCCGCCGACCAGTACGAGGACATGGTGGAGGCCGCCGCGATCCTCCGGGGGCGTCGCGTGGCCCCGGGCGTCCGCATGATCATCACCCCGGGCAGCCGCGAGGTGGCCGAGCGCTGCCTCAGGGAGGGGCTCATGAGCGTCTTCACCGAGGCGGGCGCTCTGGTGGGCCCGCCCGGCTGCGGCCCATGCGCGATCGGCCGGGGAGGCCCCCTGGCGGACGAAGAGGTCTGCATCGCCACCGTGACCCGCAACGACGTGGGGCGCATGGGGAGCCGCAAAGCGGAGATCTACCTGGCGAGCGGAGCCACCGTGGCCGCCTCGGCGGTGACGGGGCGGATCACCGACCCGCGCGAGTTGGCAGGCTGAGGGCAGAGATGAACTGGGTGATGCAGGGCCGGTGCTGGAAGTTCGGAGACAATCTTTCCCTGGACGACGACATCCTCGAGTTCGCCAAGGTGTTCGTCCAGGGGGTGCGCGTCTCCGATCCCGAATATCTCAAGCAGCACGTGTTCACGAACCTCGTCCCCGACTTCCCCCAGCGGGCGAAGCCGGGCGACATCGTGGTGGCGGGCGATCGCTTCGGCCAGGGCAACCCCCATATCTACGGCCTCTTGGGGATGCGCGGGCTGGGCCTGGGCCTGGTGGCCGAGAGCGTGCCGCGCTTCACCTACCGGATGCTGGTCGCTGCGGGCGTGCCCTCCCTCCCCTTCTGCAAGGGGATCGGGGAGAAGGTGGAGGACGGGGACGAATTGAAAGTGGACTTCGCCTCGGGCAGGATTGAAAACTTGACGCAGGGGGTCTCGGCTCAGACGGAGCCGCTGCCCGCGGCCCTTTTGGAGATCGTCGCGCTGGGGGGCAGCACCGCCGCCCTGCGAAAGCGGCTGGAGGACGTCCGCTCGGCCCGGCCGGCCGGGAGGGCCTGAATCCCAGGCCGACAGGAGGAGAGCCGCTCAGCCTCTCCTTCGAGGAACGCTCGGAATGGCATCAACCATCAGCCAGAAAGCGGGGCTCGCTTTCCCTCGGATGCGGCGACGCGCTTGGGCCTTTCTGGTCGTGGCGCCGATATTCGCCCTTCTCGCCTTCTTCATCCCCTACCCCATCGGCGTTCTGCTCCTGGGCTCCCTCTCGAAAGTCGAGCCCACCCGCCTCTCGGAGGCGTTCCAGCACCTGACGCTGAACAACTACTTCGAGATGTACGGCACGGCCTCCCTCTACAAAGCGACATACAACAGCCTCATCGGCTGCGCGGGGGGCGCGGTGCTGGCCATGCTGATCGGCCTTTTCTTCGCCTGGGTGGTCGCCCGGACCGACATCAAGGGCAAAGGGGCGATCGAGATCATCGCCATCATGCCTCTGTTCATCTCCCCCCTCATCGCCTCCATGGCGTGGGGCATTCTGGCCAGCGACCGCGCGGGCATCCTGAACATCATCTTCAAGGACATGGAGGTGGACTTCCGATTCAACATCTACTCTTTCGGAGGCATCTGGTTCGTCCTGGGGGTCTACTACGCTCCCTACACCTACATGTTCCTCACGCCCGCCCTTCGCCGCATGGATCCCGTCCTGGAGGAGGCCTCGGCGATCAGCGGCGCAAACCCTTGGCAGACGGTGCGGAGGGTGACCTTCCCCCTCATCATCCACCCCATCCTCTCGGCGGCGCTCCTGGTCTTCGTGATCACGCTGGGCCTCTTCGCCGTCCCGGCGACGATCGCGGTGCCCGCCAACATCCATTTTTTGACCACCTATCTTTTCAACCTGGTGACGGGGAATCCCCCCGCCTACGAAAAGGCCGCCTCGGTGAGCGTCCTCTTGATCGTGCTGACGTTCATCGGCGTCTTCCTCCAGAGGTGGGTCATCGGCCGCAGGAGCTTCGTCACCGTCACGGGGAAAAGCAGCCAGCCACGCCTCTTCAAGCTGCGCGGATGGAAGCCCGCCGTCATCGCCCTGATATTGATCTACCTCATGGTCACGGTGGTCCTCCCGTATTTCGCCCTGATCCTGCAGAGCCTCAGGCTGTTCATGTTTTTCCCGAACTTCTGGTCCATCTTTGATCCCCAAATGCTCACCTTGCAGCACTTCCGGTTCCTGTGGACCCACGAGCAGGCCTTCACGGCCATCTGGAACAGCCTCTACATGGGCGCCATCGCGGCCATCTTTGGTTCCGCTCTGTGCTTCCTCACGGCCTATTGCATCCACCGGGGCGAGCTGCCGGGAAGGAAAAGCCTGGATTACCTAAGCATGATCCCCATCGCCGTGCCGGGCCTGGTGATCGGGGTGGCCTACCTGTGGGCGTGGATCTCGTTTCCGGTGCCCATCTACGGCACGATCTGGATCCTCGCCCTGGCCTACGTGGCCCGCTTCATTCCCGACGGGGTGCGGTCGGCGGGCGTGAATCTGCTTCAGATCCACAAGGAGCTCGAGGAATCCAGCCGCATCCACGGAGGGAATTTCTGGCAAACGCTCCGGCGGGTGATGATCCCTCTCGCCCGGCCGGGCATTCTCTCCAGCATGA
>CAYMWZ010000020.1:0-238 GCA_964394385.1 uncultured Nitrospinaceae bacterium
GTTCACCGAGGGATTCGGGACGAAGGACCTCCAGGAGGCGAAGGCGCTCCTGGAGGAGCTGGCGTGAGGAGGAAGATGGCGTCTGGGTGAAGGGGGCCGACGAGGCCATGGAGGGGGTGGGGAAAGGTTTCCTCCCTCTGGTGTCCTGAGTCAGAGGTTCGTTGAAGAAATTCGAAGTTTCCGGGCGTCATTCTGAGCGAGCGCAGCGAGCGAAGAATCTCCGAGCCGTGCCGCACCC
>CAYMWZ010000020.1:248-19446 GCA_964394385.1 uncultured Nitrospinaceae bacterium
CTTTCTTCGGCGGCTTTCGGTCGCCCGATTCCCGAGCGGCATGAAGCCGAGCAGAGCGAGGCTTGATGCAGCGGGATGCGCGCCCTGGTCCCTACAGGATCGGCAAGTAGCTCGCCAGCTCGTAGTCGGTGACGTGGGAGCGGTAGCGCTCCCACTCGAGCTTTTTGTTCTGGAGGAATTTCTCAAAGAGCGTGTCGCCGAAGACGCGCCGCAAGAGCGCGCTCCCCTCGGCCAGCTTGATCGCCTCGTTGAGATCCCCGGGCAGCCTCCCGATCCCCCGCCGCTCGCGCTCGGCGGGGGAGAGCTCGAACACGTTCTCCTCGACGGGGGGGAGGGGGGGGTAGCCCCGCTCGATCCCCTCGATCCCGGCCGCCAGCATGCAGGCGAAGGCGAGGTAGGGGTTGCAGGCGGGGTCGGGCGAGCGCAGCTCGACCCTTGTGTCCGAGGGCCGGCCCTTGCGGTTCGTGGGGATGCGGATGAGGTCGCTCCGGTTCTTGTGGGCCCAGGAGAGGTAGACGGGGGCCTCGAAGCCGGGGACGAGGCGCTTGTAGCTGTTCACCCACTGGTTCAAGACCAGGGTGATCTCGGGGGTGTGGCGGAGGAGCCCGGCGATGAAGGCGAGGCACTCCGCCGAGAGGCCGTCCGGCTTCGCGGAGTCGTGGAAGACGTTCTCCGCCCCCTGGAAGAGGGAGAGGTGGGTGTGCATCCCGCTCCCGTTGGTGTCGGGCAGGGGCTTGGGCATGAAGGTGGCGTAGACGCCGTGGCGCAGCGCCACCTCCTTGACCACGAGGCGGTAGGTCATGGCGTTGTCGGCCATGGCGAGGGCGTCCCCGTAGCGGAGATCGATCTCGTGCTGGCTGGGGCCCACCTCGTGGTGGCTGTACTCGACCCCGATGCCCATGGCCTCGAGCGTCAAGACGGTGTCGCGGCGCATGTCGCTCGCCACGTCCAAGGGGGTCAGGTCGAAGTAGGTGCCCCGGTCGAGCTTCTTCAAGGGGGGCTCGGCGGACTGGAAGTAGTAGTGCTCGAACTCGACCCCCACGTAGAAGGTGTAGCCCTGGGCGGCGGCGGCCTCGAGCGCGCGGCGCAGCACGTGCCGGGGGTCTCCCGGGTAGGGGGAGCCGTCCGGCAGGGTGATGTTGCAGAACATGCGGGCCACGGCCCCCCCGCTCTGGGGCCGCCAGGGGAGGACGCAGAAGGTGGTGGGATCCGGGAGGGCGAACATGTCGCTCTCCTCGATCCGGGCGAATCCCTCGATGGCCGAGCCGTCGAAGATGTGGCCCTCGTAGAGGGCGGTCTCCAGCTCCTCGATGGTGATGGCGAAGCTCTTGAGAAACCCCAGGATGTCGGTGAACCACATCCGGATGAAGCGCACGCCCAGCTCGCGCGCCTGGTTGAGGACGAATTCCTTGTCGCGGGTTTCGAGAGAGTCGGTCACGCGATGCCTCCGCGTTGATGTTGCCTGCATTCTACGCGGGCAATGTTTCGGCCATGTTTCGCCCCGCGCCCGCGGCGGGGCGCTCAGTCCCCCTCGCCGGTGAACTTGTAGCCCACCCCGCGGATGGTCGTGATGAACGAGCGCCCCCCCACCTCGGTCTTCGACCGGATGCGGCGGATGTGGACGTCCACCGTGCGGGGGCCGCCGATGTAGTCGACCCCCCAGACGAGGTTCAGGAGCTGCTCGCGGTCGAAGACGCGGCCCGGGTTCTTCATCAGGTGCTTCAAGAGCTCGAACTCCCGGTAGGTCAGGTCGATGAGCTCCCCGTCGAGCCGGATCTCGTAGCGTTCCTCGTCCAGGACCAGGCCCTTTGCCCCCAGCGTGCCGGCCTCCCCGGAGGAGGAGGAGCCCGCCTTGCCCTCGCTGAGGAGGCGCACCCGGAAGAGAAGCTCCTCCTCCCGGACCGGCTTCACGAGGGTGTCGTCCGCCTCGATGGGGATGCGCATGCTCGCCAGGCGGGGCGGCTCCGTCACCAGGAGGATGGGGAGGGTGGTCCAGCCGCGCAGGTCCGCCACGGAGGGGAGGGCCGGGGCGTCGTCGAGGAGAATCATGGAGAGGCCCGGGGTGCGGACCTCCTGGAGGGCCGAGGCCTCGTCCTCGACCACCTTGCAAAAATGGCCCTCGCGCCTGAGGGCCCGGCCGAGCGCCTCGGCGAACCCCTCGTCCGCCGTATAGATCAGGATCTTGGGCATCGCTCTTTAGGGCCGCCGGATCCGGGGGTCAGAGGTGCGCGATCTTGTGCGTCATGGCGATCAAGCTGTCGAGGTTGTGCGCTGCCATGAACTCGTCGCAGTAGGGCAGGGCAGTCCGCATCCCCCGGTCGATGGGGCGGTAGCCCGGGCTCCCGAGCAGAGGGTTCAGCCAGATGAGGCGGTAGCACTTCTTCCTGAGCCGCTCCATCTCGTGGGCGAGGAGGTCGGTGTCGCCCCGGTCCCAGCCGTCCGAGATGATGATGACGATGGTGCGGCTGTTGAGGATGGTGCGCCCGTAGTCGTAGTTGAAGGAGCGCAGGCAGTTGCCGATCTGGGTGCCCCCGCTCCAGTCGTGCACCTCCTGGGAGAGGCGCCTGAGGGCCTGGTTGACGTCCTTGTGGCGGAGGTAGGGGGTGGCGTCCGTGAGGCGGGTGCTGAAGACGAAGGTCCTGAGCGACTTGATCTCGTTCTGCAGGCTGTAGAGGAACTGGATGAGGAACTGGCTGTAGCTGTCCATCGACCCCGACACGTCGCAGATGAGGACGATCTGGGTCTTCTGGATGCGCCTCCTCCGGCGGAAGAGGCGCAGCACCTCGCCCCCCGTGCGGACGCTGCGCTTGACGCTGCGCCTGAGGTCGATCTCCCGGGCGCGCATGTCGGACTTCCTGCGGCGGCTGATCTTGGTGGCGAGCTTGGGCACGAGCTTTGCGATGATCCGCCGCAGCTCGGCCACCTGATCGATCTCGAAGGCGGAGAAATCCTTTTGGGCGAGGATCTCGACCGGGCTGTAGGAGGGGATGCCCTCGTCATCCTCGCCGGGCTCGCCGGGCTCGGCGCCCGCGTCCGCGTCCTCCTCCGAGGGGAGCCCGGGCCGGTCCTTCCCCTCCCCCTCGGCCTCCCCCTCCTCGGAGGGGCCGCCCCCCTGCTGGGAGGCGCCCTCGTCGGCCTCGTCCTCTAGGGGGGCGTCCATCGACAAGGCGTCGTCGCCGGTGTAGGGGTTTCCCCGCTCGTCGAACCAGTACTGCCGGAAGAGGGCGTCGTAGAGGGCGCACTCCTCCTGGCTGGAGACGAGGTTGGACTTGCCCGAGACGTAGAGGTTCTGGAGGCTCGTCACGTCCAGGACGTCGAGGCTCCGGAAGAGGTCGATGATCCGGCCCGAGGTGATCCTCAGGCCCGCCCGCCGGAGCGCGCGGCAGAAGCCGATGAGCTCGCCGTGGAGCCCCCTGCCCGGGACGCGGACCCGTCTCCTCGGAAGGGTGCCGGCGACCAGCGGGCGCATCGCCATCGGGGCGGGGGGCTCAGGCTTCGGCGGCGGGGGCGATCTGGGCCGTGGCGACGAGCCGCTCGAGCCCGTCTTCCTCGACGCGCTTGATGTCGTCCTGGTACTTCAGGATGCAGCCGATGGTCTCGCGCACCGACTGGGGGTCGAGCTCCTGGCGGTGGAGCGCCAGCAGCGCCTGGGCCCAGTCGAGCGTCTCGGCGACGCCGGGCCGCTTGTAGAAGTCCATCGTGCGCGCCTGGCCCATGAAGCGGGTGATCTGCTCGGCCAGCCGGCGGGGGACGCCGGGCACCTTGGTGAGGATGATCTCGACCTCCTTCTCGAAGGAGGGGTAGTCCACCCACAGGTAGAGGCAGCGGCGCTTGAGGGCGTCGTGGATCTCGCGCGTGCGGTTGCTGGTGAGCACGACGAGGGGCCGCCGCGACGCCTTGACCGTCCCCATCTCGGGGATGGTGATCTGGTAGTCCGAGAGGATCTCGAGCAGGAAAGCCTCGAACTCCTCGTCCGAGCGGTCGATCTCGTCGATCAGCAGGACCACGGGCCTCTCCTTGGAGTGCAGCAGGGCCCGAAGGAGGGGGCGCTCGATCAGGAAGTCCGCGCTGAAGATGTCGCGCTCGACCTGCTTGGCGTTGGCCGCGTTCCCCTCCTCCATCTTGATGTGGAGGAGCTGCTTGGCGTAGTTCCACTCGTAGAGGGCCGAGTTCGAGTCCAGCCCCTCGTAGCACTGGAGCCGGATGAGCTCGGTGTCGAGGGCGGAGGCGAGCACCTTGGCCAGCTCCGTCTTGCCGACGCCGGCCTCGCCCTCCAGGAAGAGCGGCTTCTCCAGCTTGATGGCGAGGTAGAGCGTGGTGGCCAGGGTCCGGTCCGCGATGTAGTTCTGGCTCCGGATGGACTCCTGGACGCCTTCCACAGAGGAAAAATCGTTCGCTTTGCGGCGCCTTGCCGCGCCGGCCTGGCCCGTGGTCACGATGTCCTTCCCTTTCGCGAGGCGATCTCTTCGGCGGCCGCCTCGATGGCGTCGACGATTTTGACGTATCCCGTGCACCGGCACAAATTCCCGGCGATCCCCATCTTGATCTCCTCCCGGCTGGGGCGGGGGATCTTGTCCAGGAGCTCGTAGGCGGCCACGATCATGCCGGGGGTGCAGAAGCCGCACTGGATGGCGCCGTGATCGATGAACTTCTGCTGGATTGGGTGGAGGTTGTCCACCGTCCCGATGCCCTTGACGGTGATGATCTCCCTCCCGTCCGCCTGGACCCCGAGGGCGCAGCAGGCGTTCATCGCGGTTCCGTCCAAGAGGATCGTGCAGGCCCCGCAGTCGCCCGCCTCGCAGCCGTTCTTGATCTCCGTGAACCCGAGGTCCCGGAGCAGGTAGAGGAGCGAGGTGTGGGCGGACGCCTCGGTCCGCACCTCCGCCCCGTTCACCGTGAAGGCGATGGGGTACTTCTTGGGCGGGGCGTAGGCCGCTCCGCGGCCTCGGGCCTTCGGGGCGGCACGCTTGGACGCCGCTTTGCGGCCGGAGGCCTTCTTGGAGGACGCCCTCTTCGTCTTCGCTCTCGTCGCTGTGGCCATTCTCCTGGTTTCTCCCGATGGAGGGCTGCGCGCGGCCCTCAGCCTTGGTTCAAGGGGATGTTCAACGCCTGGCAGATGAGGCGCCGGGGGAGGACCTCGCACATGAGCTTGCGGTACTCGGCCGAGGCGCGGATGTCGTCAATCGGGGCGGCGGCGGCGGCGCAGGCCTCGGCGGCCCGCTGGGCGAGGGCGAGGTCCACCGTCTTGCCCTCGAGGATCTCCTCCGCCTCGTAGCAGCGGATGGGGGCGGGGTTGACCGAGCCGAGGGAGATGCCGGCCTCCTGGCAGACGCTCCCCTTCATCTTGAGCACCAGGGCGACCCCCACGACGGTGATCGCCATGGCGTTGCGGCGGGCGAGCTTGTAGTAGCCCCACTTGTGGCCGCGCCCGGGGGCGGGGAAGGCGATCTCGGTGATGAGCTCCCCCGGCCTGATGACCGTCTGGCGGTAGCCGGTGAAGAACTTGTCCAGGGGGACGGTGCGGCGGCCTCGGGGGCCGATGAGCTTGACGCTCGCCTTGAGGGCGAGCAGGGGCGGGATGACGTCGGCCGCGGGCCCGCCGTCGATGAGGTTGCCGGCCACGGTGGCCCGGTTGCGGATGATGGGGCCGGCGAACTTCGCCGACATGGCCGGAAGAATGGGGGCCTCGCGCACGATCAGCTTGTTTTCGAGGAGGTCGGTCATCGTGGTGAGCGCCCCCATCCGGATCTCGCCCTTGGCGGCCGAGACGCCCCGCAGGGCGGCGATCCGCATGAGGTCGATGACGACCTGGGGGCCGCCGTCGTGCTGGTGGCGGAGGTCCGGGAGGAAGTTGGTCCCCCCGGCGATGAACTTGTACTTTTTCCCCTTCGCCGCCTTGAGTGCCCCTTGGACGGTGGTGGGCGCCACGAAATCGAATCCGCGCATGGGCTATCCATCCCCCTTACATGGGTGAAACGGCCACACCCGCGCCACCCGCATGAGCGGGCGTCATCGGACGCCGATTGCGGGGGGGAGTACGGACCTTCGCTTCCGAGGGGAGCCGGGGGCGAAGAACTTGCCCCGAGGCGCGCTCGGGGCGGACGGCATCCCCCAAATCGGGCGCGGCTACCCTACCAATCCCCATACCTTTGGTCAAGCGCGGCGCCCCTTGCGGGCCGCGCGAGGGCGAGCGTAGAATTCCTTGTCTTGTAAGCCATTTGGCCAACCCTTAGGCCCGCGCCATGAGGTGGAAAATCACCCCGGAGACGCTCCCCCGGCCCCGCCTGGCGGTTCTCAGCTTGGGATGCAAGCTCAACCACGCCGAGGGGGAGGCCATGCGCCACCGCTGCGCCGAGGCCGGCTACGAGGTCGTCCCCTTCGATGCCGAGGCGGAGGTCTACGTCGTCAACACCTGCACCGTGACGGCCGAGGCCGACCGCGAGGGGAGGCGCCTGGCCCGGCGGGCGCGCCGGCAGGCCCCCCCGGGGGCCCGGGTCGTCCTCGCCGGCTGCTCGGCCCAGGCCAACCCCCGGGCGATGCGCATCCCCGAGGCGGACCTCCTCCTGGGGAACGCCGAAAAGCTGAGGCTGCCCGAGCATCTGGCCCGCCCCCCCCGGCGCGGGGAGGGGGGGCTTCCCGAGGTGAGGGTCGCTCCCCTCGAGGAGACGCTCGGCATCGACGCCTGCGCGCTTCCCCACTTCGAGGGGCGGACCCGCGCCTACCTCAAGGTGCAGGACGGCTGCGATTTCTCGTGCGCTTTCTGCGCCACGACCCTCGCCCGGGGGGCCAGCCGCTCCCTGGCGGAGGCGGCCTGCGCCGATGAGGCCGGGCGCCTCTCCGCGGGCGGCCACCGCGAGATCGTCCTGACGGGGATTCACCTGGGCGCCTATGGGCGCGACCTGACGCCCCCCACCACCCTGAGCCGGCTCGTCGGCCGGCTCCTCCGCGTCGAGGGCCTGGGGCGGCTGCGCCTCTCCTCGGTCGAGCCGGGCGAGGTCACCCGGGAGCTCCTCCGGGTGGCCGCCCGGGGCGCCTTTGGCCAAAAAGATGAGGGGGGGGCCTATCTTTGCCGCCATTTTCACATCCCCGTCCAAAGCGGGGACGATGGCGTCCTCGCCGCCATGGGGCGGAACTACCGGGCGGGGCGCTGCGCGGGCCGCTTCGCCGCCTTGGCGGAGGCCATCCCGGGGGTGTGCCTGGGGGCCGACTTCATCGTCGGCTTCCCGGGGGAGAGCGGGGCGGCCTTCGAGCGCACGCTGGAGTGGGTCCGGGAGACGCCCCTCTCCTATCTCCACGTGTTCCCCTACTCCCCCCGCGAGGGCACCCGCGCGGCGGCCATGGCGGGCCGGCTTCCCCCGGCCGAGCTCAGGGCGCGCGCCCGGGCGCTCGGGGCGCTGGGGCGGCGCAAGTGGGCGGCCTTCGCGGCGGCCCAGATCGGGAGCGGGGCCGAGGTCTTGTTCGAGCGGCGGAGGGGGGAGGACGGCCTCCTCGCCGGGCTGGCCGATAACTACGTGCGCGTCCTGGCCCGGGGGCCGGCGGAGTGGGTGGGCCGGCTGGTGCCCGTGCGGCTGGAACCCCTCCCGCCGGGGCGGGCCGAGGCCCGGGGCGGCTCGCGGGCCGATCTCCTCTGGGGGGTGCCCCTGGCATGAGCGACATCCAGGACTTCCCCGACGCCTTCGACGAGGGCGGCCCGGAGATACAGGGCGCCGGGGTGCGCCCCGTCATCACGCTGCTCTCGGACTTTGGCGTGGACGACCCCTACGTCAGCGTCATGAAGGGGGTGATCCTCGCCATCAACCCCGATGTCCAGATCGTGGACCTCAGCCACGCCGTCCCGCCCTTCGACATCCTGGGGGGCGCCCTGATCCTGGCCGCCTCCTATCATTACTTCCCCAGGGGGACCATCCACGTCGCCGTGGTGGACCCGGGCGTGGGGGGGGACCGGCGCGGGATCCTCGCGGCGACCGAGAATTATTTCTTCGTCGGCCCGGACAACGGGGTCTTCTCCCACATCTACGATGACCCCTTCTACCTGTGGACGCGCCAGCTTCGGACGGTCGAATTTTTCCTGGAGAAGGTGAGTTCCACCTTCCACGGCCGCGACGTCTTCGCTCCGGTGGCGGGGCACCTCTCGACGGGGGAGTCGCCCGAGCGTTTCGGCCCCACGATCGAGGACCCCCTGCGGCTGGAGCGGGCGCGGGCCGAGGTCGGCCCGGACGGGACCATCTCGGGCGAGGTGATCTACGTCGACCGCTTCGGCAACTTGATCACGAACATCGACACGACGGTCTTCTGGGAGGGCGAGAGCCGGGCCGGCGACCTGGAGGAGCAGGAGTTCCTGCCCGTGATCGAGATTTGCGGGAAAACCATCCGCGGGATGAGCGAGTACTACGGGGCGGTCGCGCGCGGCGAGCTTGGCGCGCAGCTCAACAGCTGGTCGCGCATGGAGATCTTCCTGCCCGAGGGGGACGCCTCGCGCGCCCTCAAGGTCGGGAAGGGCGCCCCCGTGAAGGTTCGCTTCGAGCGGATCGCGTGAGAGAAGAGTCCCCCCATGCCCAGAGGAGTGAGCCCATGAATCATGCGCCGGTGCGCTTCACGGTCTACAGCGACTTTCTCTGACCCTGGTGCTTCAATTCGGCCGTGCGCCTGAAGAAGATCAAGGAGGAGTACGGGGAGAAGGTGGACATCCAGTTCCGCGTCTTCATGCTGCGCCCCGAGCCTGATCCGAGCGCCGTCTTCAACGACTACCGCAGGACCAACTGGGCCCGGGCGGGCTCCCATCCCGATTCGGGCGAGTTCCATCTCTGGGAGAGCGGGGAGACGTTCCCCAACTGCTCGATGCCCTCGGCCGAGGCGGGCCTGGCCGCGCGGGCGCAGGGCGCCGAGGTCTGGGACCGCTTCCACATGGACCTCCTCGGGGCCTTCTTCACCGAGAACCGCAACATCTCCGACAAGGCCGTCCTCTTGGACGTGGCCGGGAAGAGCGGGCTCGACGTGGACCGCTTCCGCGACGACCTTGAGAGCGGCGTCCACCGCCGCCAGGCCATCGAGGAGTATCTGGAGGCGACCAACCGGGGCATCACCGGCATCCCCTCGGTCGTGGTGAACGACCAGGCGGTGCTCGTGGGCGCCGTCCCCACCGACCACTACCGGATGGTCATCGACAGCATCCTGGAGACAGGAGACTTGCCAAAACGCGCCCCGGGCGAGTTGCCGACCCTCTAGGGCGGACGCCCCGGATCCCCCTGAGGAGCCGCCCCTGAAACCCGAAGGCCTCGCCGGCTGCATCACCGACGTGCCCGGCTTCCTGCTGGGGCACGCGCAGGACCTGCGCGCCATGACGGGCGTGAGCGTCGTCCTCTGCCCCCCCGGCGCGGTCGGCGCCTGCGAGCTCCGGGGGACGGCCACCGCCACCCGGGGCCTCGACGCCCTGCGCGCCGAGCACCTGGTGGGGAGCGTGGACGCCGTCGTCCTGACCGGGGGGAGCGCCTTCGGCCTGGCGTCGGCCGAGGGGGTGATGGGCTTCCTCGAGGAGCGTGGCAGGGGCTTTCCCGCGGGGGGCTTCACCGTGCCCACGGTGGCTGCGGGCGTCTTGTTCGACCTGCGCCTGGGGGATGGCCGGGTGCGGCCCGACGCCCGCATGGGGCGCGCCGCCTGCGAGGGGGCCCGGCGGGGGGAGGGCCCCCAGGGGAGCGTGGGGGCGGGGACGGGGGCGAGCGTGGGCAAGCTCCTGGGCATGGGGCGCGCCATGAAGGGCGGCCTGGGGACGGCCAGCCTGGCCCTTCCCGGGGGAGGCGTGGTGGGGGCCGTGGCGGCGGTGAACGCCTTCGGCGGGGTGCACGACCCGGACACCGGGGCCCTCCTCGCGGGGCCGCGGGCGCCCGCGCCCGGGGAGGGGCTCATCGACACCGAGGAGCACCTCAGGACCCGGGGGCGCCCCTTCGAGGGCTTCGCCGGCCCGGCCGAGAACACCACCCTGGCCGTCGTGGCCACCGACGTCAGGCTCACCAAGCCTGAGGCCCACAAGCTGGCCCAGATGGCGGCGGGGGGCATCATCCGCGCCGTCCGGCCCGCCTACACCACGGTGGACGGGGACATGGTGTTCGCCCTCTCCTCGGGGGAGCGCGCGGCCCCCCTGGACGTCGTGGGGGAGGCGGCCAAGGCCGCCGTGGCCAGGGCCATCTGCCGCGCGGTCGTGGAGGCGGACGGGCTCGGGCAGCTTCCCGCCTGGCGGGACCTCAGGTGAGCCCCGCCGGGGGCGCGGCGGCCGCCCCGGGCCGGGCGGCCTGGCGGGGCGGGGACTATTTTGACCTCGGCCTCATCAGCGCCACCCACGGCCTGAGCGACGGCTTCAACAACATGCTGGTGCCCGTCCTCGCCCTCATCGTGGCCGACCTGGCCCTCTCCCCCGTCGAGGCGGGCGCCCTCTTGAGCGCCTTCAGCCTGGCCGTTTTCCTCTTCCAGTATCCCCTCTCCCTGGCGGCCGACGCCACGGGGCGGAAGAAGACCGTCCTCGTCGCGGGGATGGGCCTCTCCGCCGCCGCCTTTCTCCTGATGGGGTGGGCCGGCTCGTTCGCCGCGCTTCTCGCGCTCGCCTTCGTCGCGGGCGCGGGCAACACGGTCTATCACCCCTGCGGCACCGCTCTTACGGCCGAGCGCTTCGCCTCGAGCCGGGGCTTCGCCATCTCCTACCAGAGCCTGGGGGGGAACATCGGGACAGGGATCATGCCGGTGGGCCTGGCGGCGCTGGCCACGCTCGCCGGCTGGCGGGCGGCGGTGGCGGCCTTCGCGCTGCCGGCGGCGGTGCTGCTCCCCCTCGTGGGGGCGCGGTTCCCGGACAGGCCGCGCCCCCGGAGGCCCGCCGAGGACGGGAGGCGGCGCGGGGCGGATTCCTGGGAGCTGACGCGCCGGGTGATCCGCAACCGCAACGTCATCCTGCTCGCCCTGACCTATACCTTCCGGGGCATGGGGACGAAGGGGATGATCGGCTTTCTTCCCCTCCTCGGGGCCCAAAGGGGGGGGATGAGCACGGCCGCCATCGGGCTGGCGGTCTCGCTCTATTTCGGGATGGGGGCGGTGACCAAGCCGCTCATGGGGTTTCTCTACGACCGCTGGGGGGCGCGCTCGGCCCTGTTCGTGCCGTTGGCGTTCACGGGGGCGTTCGCCCTGTCCATGCCCTTCGCGCCCTGGGAGGCGGCGCTCATCGCCCTGGCGGCGCTCGCGGGCTTGGTCAGCTTCGTGAGCCCCATCGTCCTGACGGCGACGGCGGACCTGTGCGAGGAGGAAGTGCTGGCCTCCTCGGTGGGAGTCATCTACGCCTGCGAGGGCCTGAGCTTCGTCTCCCCGCTGGTGGGGGGCTGGCTGGCCGGGCGTTTCGGGCTGGACGCGAGCTATGTGTTCTTCGCCCTGGCCGTTTGGGCGGGGGTTGCGGTCTCGACGATGCTCCCCAAGGGGCGGGGGGCTCTGGGCGTCTCTCCATGACTTGAGACTTGCCGGAGGGGGAGTATGGCGCGCGAATATTTCCAGGGGACCTGGCAGCAGAACCGGTCGTTCTCGCCCGCCGTGGCAACCCGGGGGGGAAGGCACGTGTGGCTGGCGGGCGTGGGGGCGACCCAGGACGAGGAGGGAAGATCCCTCGCGGGGGATTTCGAGGCGCAGGCGCACGCCGTCTTCCGCGCCATCGGGCGGACCCTCGAGCGCGCGGGCGGACGGCTCCAGGACATCGTGACCATGACGGTCTTCATCTTGGACGTCCGCCACGGGGATCGGTTCGTCGAGATCCGCAAGCAGTACTTTCCGGGGGGCTACCCCGCGAGCGCCCTCATCACCGTGGCGGGGTTCGCCCGGCCGGAGATGATGATCGAAATCCAGGCGATCGCCGTGGTGGGAGAAGATTAGAGCGGCGGCAGATGCCCCCGCTTGCTTTTCACCGCCTCGGGATGGGATAATCTCGTTCTAGCCCTATGAAATTCCGGGCAGTCGCTGGATGGGACGTTGTCGTTGGGCTTCTCGGCCGGCCTCGCCGGAGGAGAGCCGCCTCGCGCCGCCGTGGAAGCGAATGCTCGCCCTCTGGATCCGGAGGGCCTCCTGGGGAACGATGTCAGCCTACCGAAAGAACACTGGCGAGGCGGGGCTTGGGGCGAGCCTCATCCTGAAGGGGGTTCACAAGCGCTACGGCTCTCTGCACGTCCTCGATCAGATCGATCTGAAGGTGGATCGCCGGGAGGTCGTCACCGTCCTGGGCCCCAGCGGCTGCGGCAAGACGACGCTCCTCCGCATCGTGGACGGCCTCATCCCGTATGAAGAGGGGGAGGTGTATTTCGGCGAGGAGCTCGTCGAGGGGCCCCGCCCCGAGATGGCGATGGTGTTTCAGCATTTTGGCCTCTTCCCCTGGAAGCGGCTCCACCAAAACGTCGCCTACAGCCTCCGCATCCAGCGCCGGCCCCAGAAGGAGATCGACGAGATCGTCCGCCACTACATCCGGCTCGTCGGCCTCGATGGCTTCGAGGATCACTTCCCCGCGGAGCTCTCGGGCGGGATGCAGCAGCGGGCGGGGCTGGCGCGCGCGCTTGCGGCGCAGCCCGAGGTGCTCCTGATGGATGAACCCTTCGGCGCGCTCGACGCCCTGACGCGCGAGCAGCTCCAGGAGGAGCTCCTGAACATCAACGAGGTGGAGCCCAAGGCGATGATCTTCATCACCCACAGCATCGACGAGGCGCTCCTCCTGGGGGATCGCGTCCTCGTCATGAGCCCCCGGCCGGGCCGGATCCGCTTCGAGGTGGAGACCGGCTTCGGGAGGGGGCGCGACATCGAGGCGCTGCGCCGCAGCGGGCGCTTCCAGGCCCTTCGCCACTATATTTGGGAGGCGCTCCGCCACCCGGATGCGGAGCCCGGCCCTGTGCCCGAGGAATCCGGGGTTCGGGAGGAGACCCACACGTGACGATCGACGTCCAAGCCGCCGGCGCGCTGAGCGGCAAGCGCAGAAAGAAGGAGGAGGCGGCCGCCCTCACGCTGATCCAGGACCCGAGAATTTATGTCCGGTGCCTCTCCCTCTTCCTGGTTCTGGGCTCGTGGGAGGCGCTCGGCTGGACGGGCCTCATCAGGCCGGCCATCTTCAGCTACCCGAGCGCCATCGTGGTCGCCTTCTTCGAACTCTTCTGGAGCGGGGCGATGATCTGGGCCGCCTACGAGAGCTCCCAGATCCTGGTGGCGGGACTGGGGATCGCGATCCCCCTCGGCATCGTCATCGGGATCCTGATGGGGCGCTCCAAAACCTTCGAGTACGCCGTCGACACCTATGTCTACGCCCTCTACGCCACCCCGGTCGTGGCGCTGGCCTTCCCCATCGCCATGGTGCTGGGGGTGGACTTCGTGGGGAAGACCACCATCGTGATCTTCTTCGCCATCATGCCGGTCATCGTGAACGTCTACCACGGGGTGCGGAACCTGGACCCGTCCCTCCTCGAGGTGACGCGCTCGTTCTGCTCGACCGAGACCCAGCGCTGGCGCGACCTCATCTTCCCCTCGGTGGTCCCCTACCTCGTCGCGGGTCTCGGGCTGGCCGTGGGGCGCGGGCTGGTGGGGATGGTGGTGGCCGAGTTCTTGATGAGCATCTCGGGGCTGGGGGCGCTGAGCCAGGACCACATCGGCAACCTGCAGCTGGACAAGGGCCTGGCGCCGGTGGTCCTTTTGATGATCGCGGGCATCATCCTGACGAAGCTGGTCAGCGTGTTTGAGCACAAGTTCGCCTCCTGGAAGATCCGGGGGGAATCCTAGTGGGCGGGAGCTTCGGGCTCCCGATCTGACAGAGGGGGATGCATGATGAAACGGACTTTGGCGGGGCTCTTCGGGCTCGTCCTGGCTGCCTCCCTGGGGTGGGCCGGACCGGGCGTCGCGGCGGCGGCGGAGAAACTGGTGCTGGGAATGCCGGTCAAGCCGCCCAACATGATTCACATACCGGTGTTCTATGCCCTGGACAAGGGCATTTTCAAGAAGAACGGACTCGACGTTGAGGTCAAGTTCTTCCGCGGCGGGACGGCCACCCACCGCGCCGCGGCGAGCGCCCAGAGCGACCTCGACGCCTCCTGGGTGCCCGCGCCTCTCGCCATGAGCGGGATCGCGGGCGGAAGCGGCCTCAAGATCTTCCACTGCATGGCCTTCAAGAACGAGGCCCAGGTGGCGGCGGCGCCGGGCATCAAGAGCGCGGCCGAACTCAAGGGCAAGACCATCGGCATCGAGGGCCGGGGAGGCTACAGCCACCTGGGCGCCCTCGCCACGCTGGAATCGGCGGGCCTGAAGGACGAGGACGTCAAGTACATCATGACGCCCCCGCCCGCGCGCGTGCCCTACCTCATCGAGGGGAAGGCGGACGCCGTGGTGATCCACGTCGAGCAGGTGCTGCTCGCCCAGAAGCGGAGGCCGGGGGTCACGAGCCTGGGCGACATCTGGAAGCTCATGCCGAATTACCTCTACGGGGCGTTCATCGCGCCCGAGGGCAAGCTCAAGAGCAACCGGGACGCCTACGTCCGCTTCACCGTGGCGATGATCCAGGCCAACCGCGCCATCTACAAGGACAAGAAGGGCTACCTCGAGTCGGCCAAGAAGTGGATAGGGCCCCTCTATGAGGGCCACGACGACATCATCGAGAAGACCTATGACACCTTCATCAAGGAGAGGCTGTGGTCGGTGAACGGCGGGCTGCCCAAATCCTCCGTCGATTGGACGAACAGCTTCAACGCGAAGCTCAAGAAGTACAAGGGCGATCCCCCGACCTACGAGCAGTTGGTCGACGCCGGGATCGTGAAAGAGGCCCTCGCCAAGGTGGGCGAGACGGAACCCGGCGAGAATTAATCCGCCAAGCGCCGCCGCGCCGCAGGGCGCGGCGGCGCTTTTTTCTTGGGAGGGGAGGGCCTGTGAAGATCTGCCTCTACTCCGACATCCACGCCCAGCTCCCCCAGCTCGACGCCGTCCAGGAGGCGGCGAAGCCCGCCTGAGGGAGGAGCCGACTTGAGCGAACCCTCCCCGGGGGCGGACAGCCTAACTCAGGAGGCCCTCGCCCACTGGTACGTGCGCCTCCTCGCCAACGGGGTCGCCTACGCCGACGCCGCCGACGTCATCCCCCGGGTCGGCTCCTGGCGGGATTGGTGCCGCCTCTGGATCGAGCGGGCGGCGCTGCGCGAGCGCGAGGCCGAGGAGATGGAGCGGGCGGGCCGGAGCCTCAGCGCGGCGGAGGCCTTCGCGCGGGCGGCCCTGGCCTACCACTTCGCCCAGTTCGTCTACCACGAGGACGCCTCCCTCAAGCGCCGGGCCCAGGAGAAGAAGGTGGCCTGCCACACGCGCGCCCTGCCGGGCCTGAGGCCCCCTGGCGAGCGCGTCGCGATCCCCTACGAGGGGGGATCCCTCCCCGGCGTCCTCCGCATCCCCGGCGAGGCGCGGCGCGGCGGGAGGGCGCCCTGCGTCGTCCTCATCGCGGGCCTGGACTCGACCAAGAAGGAGTTTTTCACGCTGGAGGCCGTCTTCCACGCCCGAGGGCTGGCGACGCTCGCCTTCGACGGGCCGGCCCAGGGGGAGCGGGCGGATCTCCCCCTCCGGCCCGACTACGAGGGGGCCGTCTCGGCCGTGGTGGATTTTCTCTCGGGGGAGCGGCGGGTGGACGCGGGCCGCATCGGGGCGCTAGGCGTCAGCCTGGGGGGGTATTATTGCCCGCGCGCCCTGGCGGCGGAGAAGAGGATCCGGGCCGCCGTGGCCGTGGGCGGCTTCTACGAGATGGCGGGCTTCTGGAAGGACCTCCCGGCCCTCACGCGCCAGGGCCTGTGCGTCTCCTTCGGGGCGCGGGGGGAGGAGGAGGGCACCCGGCGGGCGGAGGCGCTCTCCCTCCGGGGGAGGCTCCGGGGGCTCGACCGGCCGCTCCTCATCATCCACGGCGAGCAGGACCGTCTCTGCCCCGCCGGGGAGGCGCGCCGGATGGCCGAGGAGGCGGGCCCGGCGGCCGAGCTGGTCCTCTTCCCGGAGGGGGGCCACGTCTGCAACAACATCCCCTTCCTCTGGCGGCCCCTGGCGGCCGACTGGCTGGCCGCCCGGCTGGCTTGACTCGGCGCCCTCCTGGGGTATCCTTTTTTCTGCTTAACGCGCGGGAATAGCTCAGCGGTAGAGCACTGCCTTGCCAAGGCAGGGGTCGCGGGTTCAAATCCCGTTTCCCGCTCCAGGGAATTCATGGGTTAGGGCGGGGCCCTAACCCATTTTTCATTGGCGCTCATCCGGCCATCGGGCGAGCCGCCCCGCCCGGGGCGCTGGTGGGAGGCGGTACAATCGCCGAGAAGGCGCGGGCGGGATCATGGAGCATCAGGGGAGGTGAGCGGATGCCCATCTACAACATCGCCGAGATGGAGGAGAAGCGCGACAGCGTGGGCCCCGCGGTGGCGAAGACCGTCGCCGGCGAGCTGATCAAAGTGGGGATCGTGACCTATCAGGCGGGGGAGGGGCCTCCCCCCCACTTCCACCCGAACGAGGAGCAGTTCATCCTCATGCTGGAGGGGAGGATGCGCATGGTCCTCGGGGAGGAGGAGAGGGTCATCGGGCGAGGCGATCTGGTCCACATCCCCCGGAACACCCGGCACGGCGTCTGCGCCATCGGTGGCCCGGCCGTCTTCTTCGCGGCGAAGAGCCCGGTCGGGACCGGCGACCTCAGCCAGGACTACAACAAGGCGAAGGACGCCGAGGAGGTCTGGAAGCGCCTCTCCGCCTCCTGAGGCCGCCGGCCCTTTTTCTTTAAAACGGGATGAGCCTCCTCAGCGCTTGAGGTGGCGGTCGAAGAACTCGATGACCTTGCCGATGGCGGCCTCCTGGACCTCGTCCGGCCGGTAGGCCCCGTCCTTCTGGCGGTAGGGGTAGATGTAGCCGTGCATCGGGTGGTCGTAGGAGACCCACTCGGCGTCCTTGCCAGCCTCCTTGAGGAGCTCGTAGGTCACGCGGAAGATCCCCTGCAGGTGGTCGTCCTCCCGGCCCATGATCAGGAGCGGCGTCTTGATCGGGCGGATCCGCCGCGTGGCGGTCTCCTTGTCGATCCGCGCCCGCACCTTCTCGCGCTCGCGCATCTGCATCTCTTCCAGGTTGCGGAGCTGCGTCTCGGGGTTGAGGGTGGCCGTCTTGTCGGGAGAGAGGGCGAGGAACTCGTGCGCGGCGGGCTCGCAGGCGACGCCCGCGGCGGCTCCGCCGTACTCGGAGGCGATCTTGAGCACCATCTCGCCGCCGTGGCTCACCCCCGCGATGCCGACCCGGCCCGGGTCGACGAAGGGGAGGGTCTTGACGTGTTCGATGACCGAGATCTCGTCCTCGTACTCGAGGGGCGAGCGGTTGAGGAGCTGCCGCCCCTGCCGGATGTCCTGGACCAGCCTCCCCCCCTTGTGGTAGCCGAGCTCGACCTCGGCGCGGTAGCGCAGCCAGGCGGCGGCGTAGCCCGCCCGGAGCAGCCGCTCCATGATCCAGCCGCGGTTGCGCACGGCCTCCCGGACCCAGGCCATGCCGCCGCCGCCGTTCCCGGAGGCCAGGAGGACGATCGGGAAGGGCCCCCCGCCCGGCGGCTTCCTGAGGCCGATCGGGGCGTAGAGGCCGTCGAGCGTCTCCACGTACATCAGGTGGACGGGGATCTCCGAGCCCTCGACCGGCTCGGTGACGACGACATGTTCCGGATCGATCCCGGCGCTCTGGCTCATCGCGTTTCTCCCTGGAATCTCCCTTCGGCCGCTCGGGGGCCCCAATCTAGCACAAAACCCCGGGCCCGATGGTTCGCACTTCTCCCCCCGCCCGGCCTTGAAATTTCCCGGCGGGGAGGCTACATACCGCCCATGCCGTCGGGCCCGGGATCATCTCTCCTCCGGGCGCGGGAGGGGCCGGGGCTTCGCCTCCCGCTTTTCGATCCCCATGTCTTCGCGAGGTGAGAGGGCCGATGGAGCGTCCCGCCGGGATGGATTGGAGGAAGTTCTGGAGGGGGTTTGTCCTCTGTTTCGTGGTCGCCTGGCTGGCCGCCATCCTCCTCGCCTACTCCGGCCTCCTCTCGAAGGGCGCGGGGAAGATCGGCGGGCTCCTGGTCGGCCTCGTCGTGGCCGCCGCCTGGAGGTTCTTCTCGGGCGATCCCTTCCGGGTGTTCCCCCTCGACCCCGCCGTCCGGGCCGGCTTCAGGACGGGGGCCTGGGCCGGATTCCTGGCGTACCTCGTCTCGCTTCTCTTCCTGTTCCGCTAGGGCGCGCCGCCCCCCGTCACCCGCTGTGCCAGATGCGGCGGTAGAGGCCCTTCGAGTCCGCCCCGTGCCGGAGCGCGCCCGCGAGGCGCCCCGCCCAAGGGGTGGCCCAGGCGCGCTCGAACGCCCCCCCGCGGAACGCCTCGACCGACTCGAACTCGTAGAGGAGGAGGTTCCTCGGCTCCCCCTCGACCGTGAGGTAGCGGCGGAGGGTGAGGAGGCCCGGCATCCGGGAGGCCGCCTCCAGGTGCTCGCGCGCGAGCCAGGCGTTGAAGTCGGGCTGGGCCTCGGGGAGGACGTCGAAGCGCAGGAGGTAGACCACGGGGCCGAGGGCCAGGCCCTCTCCCCGCGCCGCCGCGGCGGGGCCCTCGGCGCGGGTGACCTCGGCGTGGTGGTTGCGCACCTGGCCGAGGCGTAGCGCCATCATCCGGGACACGCTCGCGGGGAGCCTCTTGGCCGCCTCCTGGCGGCTCGCGCTGTGGAAGCTGAGATAGCTCGGCATGAGCTCCAGGAGCTGGAAGCGCTTCCCGGCCCCGACCGCCACGCAGTGGGAGATGGCCGAGAAGGAGCCCTCGGCCAGGGTGCGCGGCAGGTGCTCCCCGTGGAGCCAGGCCAGGTAGTCCGCCTCCTTCTCCGGGTCGATGTCGTAGGCCGGCGCGAACAGCCCCCCGTCCCGCCGCCCTCGGGCCTCCATGTCCGCCCTCCTCGCGCGCACCATACCACAGGGCGCCTCCTCCGCCTCCGCCGCGGCGGCGGATGAGAGAGGGGAGGGGTGGCCGCGATTGCGCGCCGCGCCGCCGGTGATAGACTCCCCCGTCCGGCTTCTTATGTCACCCGTTCCGCCGCCGTGGAGGGCATCCGTGGGGAGGATTTTTGCGCTGATCGTCGCTGCTCTCTTGCTCGCGTGCTCGGCGCCCGCCGAAGGCGCCGCCCCGAAAGAGGGGACGGGGAAATTCGCCGGCA
>CAYMWZ010000021.1:0-19210 GCA_964394385.1 uncultured Nitrospinaceae bacterium
CGTCCACGATCTCGGGGAGCTGCATCTTCATGAGGGGGAGGAAGATGCGCCCGGTCGCGGTGCCGAGCCAATAGTCCTCCATCGGGGGCTTCCCGACGATGGTGGTGGGGTAGATGGGGTCGCGGCGGCGGGTGATGGCGGTCACGTGGAAGACCGGATACTCGTCCGCGAGGGAGTACCAGCCCGTGTGGTCCCCGAACGGCCCCTCCGGGCGGAGCTCCCCCGGCTCGAGGTAGCCCTCGACGACGATGTCGGAGTCCGCCGGGACCTCGACGCCGACTGTCCGGCACCGCACGAGCTCCACGCTCCTCCTCCGCAGGAACCCGGCCAGGGTGAGCTCGTCGATCCCGGGGGGGAGCGGCGCGCTCGCCGCGTAGACGAGGACGGGGTCCCCCCCCAGGGCCACCGCCATCTCCATTCGCAGGCCCATCTTCGTGCTCTCGCGGAAGTTCTGGGCGCCGTCGTGGTGGAGGTGCATGTGCATCCCGCCGGTCGTCTCGTCGAACAGCTGCACCCGGTAGAGCCCCACGTTCCTGCGGCCGGTGCGCGGGTTGCGCGAGTAGATGTGCCCGAAGGTGATGTAGCGCCCGGCGTCCTCGGGCCAGCACTTGATGGCGGGGAGGGAGAAGAGGTCGGGCCTCTCGGTCTCGACCGCATGCTGGCAGGGGGCCGAGCCGACCGCCTTGGGGGAGAAGGAGGCCAGCCGCGCCAGCTTGGGGAGCATCTTCACCTTCTCGATGAACCCCTCGGGGGGCTTGATCTCAAGAAGCTCGGCGACCTCGTCGGCCACCGCGTCCAGGCTCTCGACGCCCAAGGCCATGTTCATCCGCTTCTCCGAGGCGTAGGCGTTGATGAGGACGGGGATGTCGAACCGCCGCCCGCCCGGCCCGACGGGCTGCTCGAAGAGGAGCGCGGGGCCGCCCGACTTCACGCACCGGTCGGCGATCTCGGCGATCTCGAGCTCAACCTCCACGGGGACCTTGACGCGGCGAAGCTCCCCCTCGCGCTCCAGGGCCGACACGAATTCGCGGAGGGAGCTGTAGGCCATCGGGGCGGGAGACGCTATTCGATCACTTTCGGGACGCGGAAGTGACCCTCGAAGAAGCTCGGCGCCATCTGGTCGAGATTCTCGACGGGGGAGTCGGTGATGGCGTCCTCCCGGAAGACGTTCGTCAGCTCGAGGACGTGCGCGGTGGGGGGGACGTCGCTGGTGTCGATCTCGTTGAGCTTCGAGATGTAGTCAAGGATGTTCCCGAGCTGGCCGGTGAACTTCTCCAGCTCCGCCTCGCTCAGCTCCAGGCGGGCCAGCCGGGAAACGTGAAGGATCTCTTCGCGTGAGATCGCCATCGCTCGGGCCTCCCCGGCCCTTATACCGTTGCGCTCTCGCCGGCGTCAACGCCTCCCTCATCGCCCGCGCGGGGTGGCTTCCGGACGGGAGGCCGGCGCCCGGATGAGGTGGGCCGGGGGGTAGATCCCCTTCGGCACTGTGGTGTTGGGAGCCACCCAGCAGCCGGGCCCGAGCAGGGTGCCGGGGGAGGTCACGGCGTTGCAGCCGATCTCGGCGTCGTCCCCCACCACGGCGCCAAACTTGCGGAGGCCGGTGTCGATCGCCTCCCCCTCCGCCCGGATGCGGATGGTGCGCACCTGGCGGGTGCGCTTCTCCTCCTCGGTCCTGAACTGGAGGTTCGCCAGCTTGGTCCCGGCCCCGAGGTTCGCCCCGGTCCCGAGGAGGCTGTCCCCCACGTAGGCGAAGTGGCCCGCCTCGGCGCCGTTCAAGAAGACGCTGTTCTTCACCTCGGTGGCGTGCCCCACGATGGCCTCCGGCCCGATGAGGCAGCTCCCGCGCAGGTAGGCCCCGTGGCGCAGCTCCGCCCCCGCGCACAGGACCGAGGGGCCCTTCACCACCACCCCCGGCTCGAGGCGGGCCCCCGCCTCGACGAGGATCCCCGCGCGGGAGACGCGGAACCTCCGCCGGGCGAGGAAGATCCCCTCGCTCGCCACGAGGCCGTCCTCCACCCGGAGGCCGTCCAGGTCGGCCCCGGCCCCCTCCGGCAGGCCCGCCTCCTCGACCGCCGCCCGGGCGTAGTCCTCGAGCCGGGAGAGCGCCTCCCACACGCGCAGGAGCCCCCGGAAGAGCCCCGCGTGGGGGAACTCCTCCAGGCGGCGGAAATAGTCCTGGGACGCGGTCCCCTTCATCGTCCTCGCTCCAGAAGCCACCGGCCCAGCCCGGTCAGCGCCAACCGCCCCCCCTCCTCGGCGATGAGCCCCCCGCGGAGGGCCTCCCGGCGGATGCGCTCGGGGCGCGCCGAGGCGTCAAAGCGCGCCAGCTCGGCGTCCAGGGCCGAGGGGTCGGCCTCCCCCCCGGCCAGGCGGCGCAGGAGGGCCTCCTCGGCCCGGGCGTCGGGGTCGTCCTTGTCCTTCATGCGGAGGAGGATCGCCCGCAGCGCCGCCTCCCCCGCCGCGCGCAAGGAGCCCTCCCACTCCGCGGGCCCCCGCAGCACCACCCCCGTCCGCCTCTCGGTGCCCGAGTTGCGGACATACATGGAGGCCCGGCGCCGGCCGCCGGCCTCCTCCAGGGCGAGGTAGAGGACGGCCGGATCGTCCTCCAAGGGCGCCCACCGGGGGGCCACCCCGCGGGGGAAGCCCCTCTCCGCCGCCTCCCAGAGCGCCCGGCCGACCGCCTCCCACGCCTCCTCCCCCGGCGCGAACCGCGCGCGGTCGACGTGGTAGGCGTAAAGGGATTTCTTATACCCCCGGGGAAAGGGCGCGGCCAGCGTTGCGTAGGTCCCGCGAGGGTCCCTCCCCTCCGCCAGCCCGCGGATGGCGGCGCAGGTGTTCAAAAAGCTCTTGAGCCCGTCCCCCACGGCCAGGCGGGCGATCCGCCCCCCGGCGTCCGCGAGCAGCCCGGGCACCACCGTGTGGCCCGACTCCTCCCCCCCCAGGGCGAAGCTCTCCCCCCAGCGCTCGGCCGCCCGCAGCACCCATTTGTCCCCCACCGGGGCGAAGGCCACCCGCAGTCCCAGCCCGGCGAGGGCGCCCGCCGCCCCCGCGTCGCTCTCGATGGTGAGGACCGCCCTGCCCCCTCCGGGCAGCTCCCCCTCGGCCGCGAGGAAGCGCGCCTGGAGGACGAGGGCCTCGTCCCCCCCCAGGACGCGGGCCGCGTCCTCGAAGGGATCATAGATCAAGGTGTAGGCCCGGTCTCCGTCGGCGTCGAACACCCCGCCCGCGGCGAACCCCTCCCCGGCGCGGAGGGCATCGGCCCGGGCGCGGCCGGCCGCGAAGAGGCCGCGCAGGCCAGCGTGGGCGCGGATGAGGGCCTCCTCGCCGCCCCGGACCTCCCGCCGCCCCTCGAGGGCGATCACCCCCCCGCCCTCGTTCACGGGGCCCTCTCCCAGGCGGTTCACCTCGACAAGACTCCGCGGCCCCGCCCCGGCCGCCACCTCGGCCGCCAGGCCGCTCCAGGCCCCCCGGGCGGGGTCGAGGACGAGATCCCAGCCCGCCAGATCCCCCTCCCGGAGCCAGCTGTTGGGCAGCCGGGCCATGTAGTCGGAGTAGACCGCCCGCGCCTCGGCCGCCGCCTCGGTGCAGAGGCCGCTCTCGGGCGCCCCCTGGACCCCTTCCCAGGCGACCGCCCAGACCCGCTCGCTGATCTCCTCGTCCTCCCCCGGCAGCGGCTTCGTGGCGCGCGGCGCCCGGAGGAGCTTGAGGCCGTTCTCCTCGGGCGGGTTATGGGAGGCGGTCAAGACCACCGCGCCCGCCGCCCCCGCGGCGGCCAGATAGACGGCGGCGGCCGGGGTGGGGAGAACGCCGACCGCAAGCGCGTGCGCGCCCGTCCGGAGAAGCCCCCGGAGGGCCGCTCCGGCGAAGCGCCCCCCGGCGTCACGCGGGTCCCAGGCGAGGACGACGGCCCCGGGGGAGATGAGGCCCTCGGGGGCCTTCTCCAAAAGCCAGCCGGCGGCGGCGTAGACGTAGTGCTCGGCGAACCGCTCGGTGAGGAGCCCCCGCTCGAGGTAGGCGCGCCGCGCGTCCATCCCCCGGGCGAGGGGATGGTCGGCCGCCACGGCCAGGCCGCGGACTCCGTCCGTCCCCTGAAACCTGGGCTCCGGCATCGCGGCGGAGGGAGCCCGCCGCCTAGGCGACGGTCACCGACTTGGCCAGGGCGCGGGGCCGGTCGACGTCGCGCTTGAGCGCCACAGCGAGGAAGTAGGCGAGGAGCTGCCCGGCGACCAGATGGATGAAGGGGGCCAGGAGGGCGGAGACGCGGGGCAGGACGATCTCCTCGCTGAAAAGGCCCTTCGCGCCCCCGTCCCCCTCGAAGCGAAAGCCCAGGACGAAGCCTCCCCGGGCGCGCACCTCCTCGGCGCTGCTCCTCGTGAGGGCGTGCAGCTCCGCCTCCTCGGGGGAGGGCATGAGCACGATGGTGTGCATGTTCTCGTCGATGAGGGAGATGGTGCCGTGCTTCAGGAACCCCGCGCTCATCCCCTCGGCGTGGAGGTAGGTGACCTCCTTCATCTTGAGGGCGCACTCGAGCGCGGCCGGGTAGTAGATCCCGCGGCCGATGTAGAGCCAGTTCCTCATGCGCTGGTGCTTCTGGGCCGCGGTGTGGAGGAAGCCCGAGCGCTCGTTCAGGGTCTCGGCGACGCGATCCGAGAGGGTGGAGACCTCCCCCCTCAGGCGCAGCAGCTCCGCCTCATCGAAGCGCCCCCCCAGCTTCCCCAGCTCCAGGGCGCAGAGGAGGAGGAGGACCGCCTGGCTCATGGCCGTCTTGGTGCTGATGACGCAGATCTCGGGCCCCGACCTCTGGAGGATGGGCAGGTCCACCGAGCGCACCAGGGTCGAGCCCATCATGTTGACGATGGCGGCCGTCTTGGCGCCCTGCGCCTTGGCGTGGCGCACCGCGCTCAGGGTGTCGTAGGTCTCTCCGGACTGGCTGATGGCGAGGAGACAATCCTCGGGGCTCACGCCGGCCATGTGGGGGAACTCGTCGGTGCTGATGGCCGGCAGGTAGCGGCCCGCCCAGCGGCTGAAGAAATACTGGCCCATGGAGGCGATGTAGTAGGTCGTGCCCACCCCGCCGAGGAAGGCTTGGCGCGAGCCCTGGATCAGCCGGGCCAGGGCGGCCAGCTCCGCGCGGGGGACGTTCAGGGCCGCCTGGACTGTGGCGGGCTGGTCGTAGATCTCCTTGAGCATGTAGTGGGGATAGCCGCCCCGGCGGGCCATCTCCACGTCCCACTCGATCTCGGTGACCTCCTTGGCGACCAGCTCCCGGGTGAGGAGGTTCTTGACGGCGTAGCTCTGGCGCGTGACGACGGCGTACTCGCCGTCCTCCATGATGACGGCCTGCCGGGTGTACTCGATGAAGGCGTTGAAGTCCGAGCCGATATAGTTCGCGTCGTCTCCGAGGCCGATGATGAGGGGGCTCTCGCGCTTGACGCAGAAGATGGTGTCCGGCGCGTCCACCGAGATCACGGCCAGGGCGAAAGTCCCCTCCAGCTCGCGCAGGGCCTCGATGAAGGCGGTTTCCACATCCCCCGCGCCGCCCTTCAGACGGTGGGCGATCAGGTGGGCGACCACCTCGGTGTCGGTCTCGGACCGGAAGCGCGCTCCCGCCTCCTCCAGCCGGAGCCTGAGCTCCCGGTAGTTGGAGATGATGCCGTTGTGGACCACCGCGAGGCGGCCCTCGTTGTCGGAGTGGGGATGGGCGTTCTCGCGGGTGACGCCTCCGTGGGTGGCCCAGCGGGTGTGGGCGATGCCCACGCGGCCCTTCATGTCGGTCAGGCGCTCGTGCGCGTTGACGGCCTCGACGGTGCCCACGTCCTTCCGGATGTCGATTTGGCCGTTGCGCTGGATGGCCATCCCGCAGGAGTCGTACCCCCTGTACTCGAGGGCAGCGATGGAGCGGAACAGGCGCTGCGCGACGTTGGACGAGCCCGCCACGCCGGCGATGCCGCACATCTCAGGACCCTCCCCGGGGGTAGGTGTAGTGGTTCGGGACGGTCTCGCGCGGGGGGATGACGGCCCCCGCGGCGAGGGTGTTCGAGGCGCCGATCCGCGCGCCGTCGCCGACGAAGGCGCCGAGCTTCTCCATGCCGGAGTCCACCTGCTCCTCCTGGAGGCGCACGCGGACGGTTGAGCGGTCGAGGTTCTGGTTGAGGGTCATGGTGCCCGAGCCGACCAGCACCCTCTCCCCGATGACGCTGTCCCCGACGAAGGAGAGGCGGCCCACGCGGGTCCCCTCGAGGAGGATGCAGTTCTTGAGCTCGACGCCAAACCCGATCATGGAGCCCGCCCCGATGGAGGTGTAGGGGCGGATGAGGACCCCGTTGCCGAGAAAGGAGCCCCGCCCGATGAAGCAGGGGCCGAAGATCGAGGCCCCCGACTCGATCACCACGTCCCCCTCGATCCGGACAGGCCCCCGGAACTGGACCGCCCCGCGCAGCTGAACGCTGCCGTCCACAACGGCCTCCCGCCAGGTGTCCATCACCATGCGGTTTCCCCGGAGGAGATCCCAGGGGCGCTGGGCGTCGAGCCAGGGCTCCTCCCAGATGGCCGAGCGCAGCCCCTGGGAGGAGATGATCTCGTTGAGAGAAACGTCCATCTCCCGCTCCTCCAGGAGGTCGAAGAGCTGGAAGGGCATGACGAACACGCCCGCCAGGACGTAGTTGCCCATCTCCCGCGCAGTGGGCTTCTCGACCAGGCGGCTGATCCGCATGTTGTCGCCCAGATAGACGGTGCCGAAGTGCTGGGCCTGGGGGGTGTGGCAGATGGCGGCGACCGGCTCGCTGAAGGAGCCGAAGGTCTGGGTCACGTGCCGGTAGATGTTGCCCGAGGTCAGGACGTCGGCGTAGACGAGCAGAAACGCCTCCCCGGGCCGGAAGTACCCCCGGGCGAGGCGGATGGCATTCCGGATGCCGGCCGCATCCTTTTGCCGCACGTACTGGATGGTCATCCCGTAGGCGGCCCCCTGGCCGAAGTGATCGATGATCTTGTCGCCACAGTGCCCCACCACCATGACCACGTCGCTCACCCCCGCGGCCCGCAGCTTGGGCAGGGCGGTCTCGAGGAGCATCCTGCCCGCCACCGGCAGCATGGCCTTGGGCCGGGTGTCGGTGAAGGGATAGAGGCCGGCCCCTCGGCCGGCCGCCAGGATCAAGGCTCTCACGCGGGGACCTTCTGAGGGATGGGGGAAAGCTCCTGAAATCCGGGCGCTTGCGAACGGGCTCCGAGCGGGGCGGATTATAGCAAATGGGCCGGCCTTTGGCAGTCGCGCGGGGGGCCGCCCCCCCGGGCGGCCCAGATCGCCTCGGCGCGGGCGAGCTCGGCGGGGGTGTTCACCCCCATCGCCTCCTCCGGGTCCGGGACGGGCAGGGCGAGGACGGGCCGGCCCTCCCCGAGGGCCAGCGCGAGGACATCGGGCAAATAGTACTCTCCCTGGCGGTTCTCCGGCCGCAGGCGGGGCAGCGCCCGGGCCAGGAAGGCGAGGTCGAAGGCGTAGGTTCCCGTGTTGATCTCGCGGAGGGCGCGCTCCCCGGGGGTGGCGTCCGCCTCCTCGACGATCGCCCGGAGGGCCCCCTCCGGCCCCCCCTCGCGGAGCACGCGCCCGTAGCCGGAGGGGTCCTCCACCACCGCCGTGAGCACGGCCGCCGCCGCGCGCGCCGCGCGCCGCCTCTGGAGGAGCCCGGCCAGCGTCTGGGCCCGGAGGAGGGGGACGTCCCCGCAGAGGAGGAGCAACTCCCCCCGCCTCTCCTCCAGGGCGGCCAGCCCCGCGGCGGCGGCGTGGCCCGTCCCGAGCTGCTCCGCCTGGCGGGCGAAGCGCAGGTCCGCCTCCCCGGGCCCGAAGGCCCGCCGCACGGCCTCGGCCTGGTGGCCCACCACGACGACGATGGGCCGCGCCCCGGCCGCCCGGGCGGCCTCCACCACGCGGCACACCATGGGGCGGCCCCCGATCGGATGGAGCACCTTGGCCAGGGGCGAGCCCATCCGCTTGCCCTGGCCCGCCGCCAAAACGACGGCCGCGAGGGGTGCCTCCGCCACGCGCCTACCTCCGCCGGGGGGAGGGGCGGGCCGGGGCCCGCCGGCTGAGGCCCAGCTCCTGGAGCTTGCGGTGGAGGGTGTTCCGGTTCATCCCGAGCAGGCGGGCCGCCTTGAGCTGGTTGCCCCCGCTCTCGCGCAGGACAAGCTCGAAGAGGGGCTTTTCGACGCTGCGGATGGTGTGGGCGTAGAAGTCGCTCTGGGTGCCCTCCCGGAGGGCGGCCACCACCGAGGAGAGCCGCTCCCTGAAGAACTCCTCCATCTCCCCCGGCCGGCGCTCGGCGGGGGAGAGGCGCAAGTCGTCCAGCGAGATCGCGCTCCTCTCGGCCAGGAGGCAGGCCCGGCAGAGGGCGACCTCCAGCTCGGCCTCGTTCCCCCACCAAGGCCGGGAGGCGAGGGACTCGAGGGCGCCGGGCGTGAGGGTCCGGTTCTCCTGCCCCAGCCGGCCCGCGAACTCTTGGAGAATGGCGCCCGCCAGCTGGGGGATGTCCTTCCGCCGATCGCGCAGGGGGGGGATGCGCACGATGAGGGACTTCCCCTCCTCTGAGAGCTCGGCCAGCAGGGGATCCTGGATCAGGCGCTCGGGGTCGTGGGTCTGGCAGAGGACGAGGCGGAAATCCCGGCTCACGCCCTTCCCCCCGACGGCGGCGGCCAGCCGCCGCTGGAGCTCGGGGGGGAGCGCCTGGGCGTCCTCGACGAGGAGGCTGCCCCCCAGGCGGAGGAGGTCGCCTTCCTCCCCCTTGCCCTCCTCGAGCCGGGCGAGGGCCCGCTCGAGAGCCGCGGGCCGGTGGCGCGCCGGCTCCCAGTGCAGGATGGGATGACGCTGGCCGGGATGCTGGGCGTGCACGGCGCGGGCCACAAGGCCGAAGTTGGTCCCCTTCTCCCCGCGCAGCAGGACGATCCGGTAGCGGGGGCTGGCCCCCTTGATGGCCCGCCTGAGGCGCCCCGCCGGGGCGCTCTCCCCGATGAGGATGCCGCCGACGCTCAGCTGGCGCACCTCGGAGCGCAGCCACCGCACCTCCCGGCGCAGAAGCCCCTCCTCGTTCAGCACCCGGACGAACCGGAAGACCTCCTCGGGCTGCACCTCGTCCACGAACACCGAACGCGCCCCCGCCTTCAGGCCGTGGGGAGCGAGGCCCTTGTCCTCGGCGCGCAGGACGAGACCCACGGCCTTGCCCCTCTCGTCGAACCGCTGAACCAGGCCCATCTCGCCCCGGGCGGCCGCGGCGAGGAGCACCAGGTCGCACCATGCGAGCTGGTCCCAGGCCCGCTCCGGGGTGGAGACGGCATGGGTCCGCATGCCCAGGGACTCGAGGCCATCGAGCATGTGCCTCCTCCCCGGGGAGAGGGGGCCAACGAACAAAAGGGAATTCATGCCTTCCATCGCCTCAGCCCTCCCGGCGCTCCGCCGGCGGTTCGCGCCGGAAGCAGGGGCCCTGGTCCGTGAGGCCCCAAAACACCACCCGCTCCCCCACCGCCGGCTCCCCTCCCTCCGGGGTCTCGAGCCGGCCGAGGACCCGCCCGTCCCCCTCCAGCTCGACCAGGGCGAGGTGGTAGGGAGCGGACAATCCCTTCAGGCCCAGGTGGACCCGGGTGAAGCTATAAATCCGCCCCCGGCCGGAGAGCGCGGCCGGAGCCAGGGGCCCGCCGCAGTGGGGGCAGGCCCCGGCCTCCTCGAAGAGGACGCGGCCGCAGGCCCCGCAGCGGCGGGCGGCGACGGACACGGGGCACCCCTCCCCCCTCAGCCGGCCGAGGCGAGGATGTGGACGGCGCAGGTGGCCCCCGAGCCGCCCAGGTTGTGGGCGAGGCCCACCTCGGCGGCGGGCACCTGGCGCGGGCCCGCCCGGCCGCGGAGCTGAAGGACAAGCTCGTGAATCTGGGCCAGGCCCGTGGCCCCGACGGGGTGGCCCTTGGCCTTGAGGCCCCCGCTCGTGTTCACGGGCATGGCCCCTCCCAGGGCGGTCTCCCCCGCGAGGGCGCCGCGGCCCCCCTCCCCCTTGGGGTAGAAGCCCAGATCCTCCAGGGCGACGATCTCGGCGATGGTGAAGCAGTCGTGCACCTCGGCCAGGTCGATGTCCGGGGGCTCCAGGCCCGCCTGGCGGAAGGCCCGCTCGGCCGCCCGGGAGGTGGCCTCGAAGCGGGTGATGTCGCGCTTGTCCGCGAGAGCCGGAGCATCGGCGGCCTGGGCCGAGGCGAGGACGCGCACCGGCCTTTGGCCGAAATCCCCTGCCCGCTCGCTGGGGCAGAGCAGGACCGCGGCGGCGCCGTCGCTGATGGGGGAGCAATCGTAGAGCCCCAGGGGCTCGGCCACCGGGCGCGCGTCGAGGACCTGGGCGCGGGTGACCTCCCTCTGGAGGTGGGCGTTGGGGTTGAGGAGGCCGTGGGCGTGGTTCTTGACCGCCACCGCGGCCAGGGCCTCCCGCGTGGTGCCGTACTGGTGCATGTGGCGGCGCGCGATGAGGGCGAACAAGGCCGGGAAGGTGGCCCCGACGCGGGCCTCGGCGCGGCAGTCGCCCGCGGCGGCGAGGACGCCGGCCGCCTCCTCGGCGGAGGCCCCCGTCATCTTCTCGACCCCCGCCACCAGGACGAAGTCCGCCTCGCCGGAGGCCACCGCCACGACCCCCTGGCGCATCGCCAGCCCCCCCGAGGCGCAGGCCCCCTCCACCCGGGTCGAGGGCACGGGCCCCAGGCCCGCGGCGTGGGCCACCAGGGGAGCCAGATGGTTTTGCCCGGCGAAGGCCTGGCCCGCGAAGTTGCCGAGAAAGAAGGCCTCCACCCGCCCGGGGGGAAGGCCCGCGTCCTCGAGGGCGGCGCGGCAGGCCCGCGCCCCCAGGGCGACGATGCTCTCGGGCCGCGCGCCGAAGGGGGTGATGCCCACCCCGAGGATGGAGACGCTTCGCACTCGAAACCTCAACGATGAAAACGCTAGGGCCTAGCGTTCCGCAGGTCCACGAACCGTTTCGCCTTGAACGTCGTCCGCTCGAAGGAGCCCTGGGGCAGGACCTGCACCTCGGGCGTCACGAGGAGGGCCTCGCGCAGCCGCCCCCGCAGCTTCTCGGCGAGCGCCGGGGAGGGCCCCCCGGAGGCGGCCTCGGCCACCACCACGCAGAGGTCCCGCCCGGTGGAGGCGTCCGGGCGCAGCTCGATGCGGAACTCGTTGCTGAGCTCGGGAAACCCCCGCACGACCTCCTCCACCTGGATGGGATAGAACTTCGCCCCCCGGTAGATGACCAGGTCGTCGTGCCGCCCCAGGATGCCGCCCGGCGAGCGGAGGTGGGTCCTCCCGCAGGGGCTGGGCCGGCTGTCCACGCGGGCGAAGTCGTTCGTCCAGTAGCGGAGCATGGGGGTCGCCTCGCGCGTGAGGTGGGTGATGACCAGGATCCCGACCTCCCCCTCGGGGAGGGGCTCTTTGGTATCCGGGTGGAGGACCTCGATGATGTGGTGATCCTCGGCCCAGATGAGGCCCGACTTGGCGGCCGACTCGCTGGCGAAGGTGGGCCCGATCTCCCCCAGGCCGTAGTAGTCGTAGGCGTCCACCCCCAGGGCGGCCTCGAGGCGCGCCCGGGTGGCCGGGTTCTGGGCGCCGGCCTCTCCCCCGAAGGCCCCGATGCGGAGGGAGACGTCCGCCGGGCGGAGGCCGCTCTCGCGCAGCTTCTCCCCGATGTAGAGGCCGTAGCTCGGGGTGCTGAGGAGAACCGTCGAGCCGATCGTCTTCATGTAGAAGATCTGGCGGTCGGTCATGGCGGCGCCGATGGGGATGACGAAGCAACCGATCCTCTGGGTGGCGTAGTGGACGCTCATCCCCGCCACCCAGAGCCCGTAGCTGAAGGCGTTCTGGACGATGTCCCCCGGGCGGACGCCGAAGCTCCACATGGTGCGGGCCGTGAAGTCGGCGATGGCCCCAACGTCCCGGCGGCTCCAGATGGTGCTGACGGGCACGCCGGTGGTGCCGGTCGAGGGGTGGAGCTCCCCCCAGGTCCCGGGCGGGGCCACGGCGTAGCGCCCGAAGGGAGGGTGGGCCTCCTGCTCGGCGCGCAGCTCCTGCTTGGTGACGGGGGGGATTTTGCGCAGGTCTTCGAGCGTCCGGATGCCGTCGGGCCCGACGCCCGCCGCCTCGAGGCGCTCGCGGTAGAAGGCCGCGCCCGCATGGCAGCGCCGCACCTGCCATTTCAGGCGCTCGAGCTGAAGCGCGGAGAGCTCATCGCGCCCCATCCGCTCGACGCGCTCGTCCCAAAACTCCCCTTTCGGCTCCCCGGTCATCCTGCTTCCGCCTGGGTCGAGCGAGGACATCGGCGATGAACCGGCTGGCAAAAGTGAAAAACGCGCACACGGCGCGCGGGGGCGAAGCCAAATCCTTTCTTGGTTCAGCGAGAAAAAGTCGCGTGCGAGAGATCAAAGACGCTAGCACAGCGGGAGGCGGCGCGCAAGGATTTCCTGCGCAGGAACGCGAGAGGCGCCGCGGAAATTTTCAAACGGTTGAAATCCCGCACCGAAGCGGCGGGGCGGCGTCAGGCCGAAACGGTGGTGCCCGCGGCTTCCGGATCCCGGAGCGCCGTGAGGAGGGCCTGGAGAACTTCCTCCGCCCCCGCCGCGGGGGAGATTTCGACGATGAATCCCTCCATCAGCTCCCGCCGCAGCCAGGCGGCGATGATGGCCGCCTCCTCCATGCTCTCCTTCCCGGGCTCGGCGGAGTCCTCCCCCCCCGCGAAGAAGACCTCCCGGATGCGCGCCGCCAGCGCCTCGACAGGGGGGGCGCTCCGGGCGAACTCCATCTCCCCCGCGAGGAGCCCCCGCCGGACGAAGTAGCACACCCGATGCTGCCGCGTCTCCCCCGGCTCGACGATGATGAGGTCGCGCCTCTCGACCGAGGGGCCCGAGAGGCCGTGGCTTTGGATGAGGCGGCGCAGCCGCCCCGTCTGGCGCCGCAGCCGGGCGGAGGAAGGGCCGCTCCCGCTCCAAGCCTGCCCGAGCAAAGCGAGCAAGTCCCCCTCCTCCTCCTGGCCGAGGCGGCCCTCGAGCATCCTCTGGAGGCCCTCGATGAGCTGGGCGTAGAGCTCGGGAGAGAGAAGGGGCGGCGGGCCCGCCGGCCTCTCCCCCTCCTCGGCCCCGTCCTTCCCGGAGCGCGCCAGGCGCCTGAGGGGAAAGACGGAGTGGATGGCCCCGATGAGATCCTGCAGATGGACCTGCCTGCGGAAGGGGCCGTAGTAGGCGCTCCCGTCGGCCACCAGGCGGTGGGAGGCGTACACGCGGGGGAACTTGCTGGCGAGGCCGATCTTCAAGAAGCCCGCCCCCGCCCCCGGAGAGGCGCCGTTCATCAGACGGGAGTCGCGCGCGAGGCGCGCGGCGCGGATGCTCATCCCCAGCTCGCTCTCCAGGGTGCGCGCCTCGACCTTCTCCACGGCGTGGAGCCTCTGGGCGAAGCGCGCCCCCGAGCGGCTGCGGGGGTAGAACAGATCGCGCACGGCCCGCCGGATGTCGGCGGCCCTCCCCGCGTAGACCGTCCGGTCCCGCCCGTCCACCAGGCGGAACACCCCGCGCTCGGCCGGGAGATCCTCCACCACGGCAGGGTCGATCGAGAGCCCCTCGGCCAGCGGGGGGGGCTCCTTCGGGAGGGGCTCCTGGTGGGCGAGGACTTGATCGAGCGTCTCGAGGCCCAAGAGCTGGAGCATGCGCAGCAGACGGAGGAGAATCCGCGCCGTGGCGCGCGCGTCCCCCAGCGCCCGGTGGCGCTCCTGGGCGCCCTCCGCCAGGCCCAGGTAGGCGCCCAGCTCGCCCAGGTTGTAGCGCCCCGCCTCGGGGAGAAGGCGCTGGGCCAGCTTGAAGGTGCAGAGGATCGGCGGGGCGAGCTCCCGCCCCAAAAGCTCCCGAGCGAAGTAGCGGATGAAGTGAAAGTCGAAGCTGGCGCAGTGGGCCACGAACGCGCTGCCCGAGATGAAGTCGAGAAAGCCGGGCAGGACCTCGCTAATGCCGGGGCGGCCGGCCACCATGGCGTCGGTGATCCCGGTCAAGCGGACCACGCTCCAGGGGATCTCCCGGCCCGGATTCACCAGGGCGTCGAATTCCTCAACCACCCTTCCGCCCCGCACCCGGACGGCGGCCAGCTCGGTGATGCGGTGCTGGGGAGGGCGGCCTCCGGTGGTCTCGATGTCCACCACGGCGAAGGTGACGTCCGCGAGGAAGCGGGAGCGGAGGCAGTCCTCGGGGAGGATCCAGACGTCTGCCCCGTCGCGGGAGACCTGGGGGTTGGCCTCCAGGAGGGGCTCGAGGATGGCGCGGGAGGGGGCCTCGCTCAGGCCCTCGGCGCCCAGAAGCTTCCGGGCGAGCGCCGAATAGGAAAGCCCTTTCCCCTCTGCGTCCTGCAATCGGTGAAGCCGATGTCTCATAAAACCGCGTTTCCGTTCGCCGGGCGCCAAGGCGATGCGTCCTCGGTGGCAAGGCTGCCCAATCCTAGCAAAAATCCTCGGCCCATCCAAGGCGAAGGGGGCCGCCCTCCCGCCGGGGAGGCGCGCTCACCCCCTCCGGCGATTTGGTATATCCTATCCGGGCGGAGCGTTTCCAGCGCAGGGGGGGACTCGCTTTGTTCGGGAGCATCGGATTCACGGAGATCATCGTCATCTTCGTGGTGGCCCTCATCGTCATCGGGCCCCAGCGCCTGCCCGAGGTGGCCAAGTCCCTGGGCCGGGCCATCCGGGAGTTCAGGCGGGCCACCTCGGAGCTGCAGGAGAGCGTCAACCTGGAGGCTGACTTCGAGGCCGAGCCCCGGGCGGCCGAACCCGCCCCGGAGGAGAAAAAACCCGCCGAGGAGGCGAAGGCCGAGGAACCCCCCGCCCCGGAGGAAGCCCTCTCCCCCCCGGCTGAGGCGGCCGAGCCTGCGAAACCCCAGGGCGGGGAGACCCGGGCGACGTGAGCGAAGAGAGCACGATGCCCCTCACGGGGCACCTGACCGAACTCCGCAGCCGGATCCTGCTCATCATCGGCACCATTTTCGCCGTTTTCCTGGGCACCTACTTTTTCTCGGCCGAGCTTCTGGAACTCATCCAGCGCCCCATCGCGAAGCAGAAGCTCGTCTTCCTCTCCCCCCCGGAGGCCTTCCTCGCCCACCTGAAGGTTTCCTTCTTCGCCGCCCTCTTCCTCAGCCTCCCCGTGATCCTTCTTCAAATCTGGCGCTTCTGCGCCCCCGGCCTCCTGGACAAGGAGAAGCGCTACGCTCTGCCCTTCGTGGTCCTATCGACCATGTGCTTCGTGGTGGGGGCCCTTTTCTGCTACTTCGTGATCCTCCCCTTCGGGCTGGCCTTCCTCTTGAGCTTCGCGACCGAGAGCCTCATCCCCCAGATCTCGGTCGGCTTCTACATCTCCTTCGTCTTCAAGCTCATCTTCGTCTTCGGCCTCGTCTTCGAGCTGCCCCTTCTCATCATCCTCCTCGTCCAGATGGGCGTCCTCCGGCCCGACCAGCTCACCGCCAACCGGGGCTACGTCATCGTCGGGGCGTTCGTCGTCGGGGCGGTGCTCACCCCGCCGGACGTGGTGAGCCAAGTCCTCCTGGCCGGTCCCCTCCTCGTCCTCTACGAGGTCAGCGTCGTCGCCGCCAAGATCATCTTCCGGCGCAAGCGGAGGAGGGCCGAGGCCGCCGAGGCGGACGAAGGGGGGGCCGCGTGAGCCCGCCCGGCCCCCGCTACGCCCCCGAGGCGGCCGCCCAGGCGGCCGGGTAGGGATGCCCCGGGCCAGAATCCTGGTGCTGGGCCGGGTCCAGGGGGTGTGGTTCCGCGCGAGCGCCCAGAAGAAGGCCCAGTCGCTCGGCCTCAAGGGCTGGGCGAGGAACCGCCCCGAGGGCTCGGTCGAAATCCTGGCCGAGGGGCCCGAGGCGGCGCTCGAGGCGCTCATCGCCTGGTGCCGCAAGGGCCCCCCCACGGCGCGCGTGGATGAGGTGCGCGAAGAGCGGAGCCCCGCGACGGGGGAGTTTCGGGGGTTCGAGGTGCGCTGAGAGGGCGAGGAGGGCCGCTCAGGAACTCCCGCCGCCCCCGGCCTGCGGTCCGCCGGAGGGGCCGGCGTAGATGCCCGGCGTGATGACCCGGTAGAGGCGGATGGGCTCCCGGACGTTCTTCAGGGTGAACTCGCCGAGGTCCTCCACGGGAAACCGGTCCTCGATGCGGCGCGCCGTGTCAGGGCCCACGAGGACCTGGCCCTCCTGGGCCTGGGCGCCGATGCGGGCCGCCACGTTGGTGACGGGCCCCGAGGCGGTGAACGTCCAGCGGCTCCCCCGCAGGCTCTCGAACTTGGCCGCCCCCACCGAGGCGGGGCCCGAGTTGATGCCGAACTTCACCCCCACGGGGGGGAAGCGCCCCGCATACTCGCGGTTGAGGCCTGCGGCGCAGCGGCGCATCTCGATGGCGCTCTCGACGGCCTTGAAGGCGTGGGCGGCGGGGTCCTCGTCCTGGAAGACGATCATGAGGCCGTCGCCCGCCGTCTCGTTGATGTCGCCGCCGCGCTCCCCCACGACCCCCAGGAAGCCGGAAAAATAGCGCTCCACCATCAAGTTGACCGCGTCCTGGTCCATGGACTCGGTCATCCGGGTGTAGCCAGCGAGGTCGAGGAAGAGGACGGTCACGTCCCTCTCCTGGCGCTCCAGGACGTCCGCCGTGGGGTTCTTCTCGAGGAGGCGCTTGACGGATTCGGGGACGAACTTCGAGAGCTGGCCCCGCAGGCTCTCCAGGAAGGCCACCCGCTCGGTGGACTCCCGGAGCTCCTGGAGGGCGTGCTGGAACTCCTCGTTCTTGGCGCTCAGCTCCCGGTAGGCCGTCTGGAGGCGGGAGGTCATGTCGTTGAAGGCCCTGCCCAGGGCGCCGATCTCGTCCTCGCTCTTCACCCCGATGCGGTGGTCGAACTCGCCCCGCCCCACGCACTCCGCCCCCGCGGCAACGGCCTGGATGGGCCTGATGACCGTGCGGCGGAGGAGGAGGCAGAGGGCCAAGCCGACCGCCAGGATGGTGCCCAGGCCGTTGAGGAGTTGCCGGTTGCGGTTGGCCCGGAGGGTCGCCTCGAGCTCCTCCACCAGGGTGCTCACCCGCACCACCCCCCGCACCTGGTGGTCGAAGCCGTGGCAGCCCCCGCAGCGTTCCTCGTTCCGGAGGGGGCGCAACAAGGTGAAGGCATGCTTGCCGCTCAGCTGCTCATCATACTCGACCGGCTCGCCCCTGGCGGTCGCCTGGAAGAACTCCGGCCGCGACAGCACCGGGGCGCTCTCCCCCCGCCTCTCCCGCAGGCGGCGGACCACGTCGGGGGAGAGATCATCCATGTTCTCCTGCACCTTGTTCAGGGTCGCGAGGTCCGTGAAGGCCTCCATCCCGTCCCGCCGCAGCACCTGGACCAGGGCCACGCCGCGCAGCTTGTGCATGTCCTGGATGAGGTCCCGGGCGATGTCGGGCCGGCCCTGGAGCATGTTGTTCTGGATGGAATGGGCGATGGAGTCGGCGAGGGCCTGGGCCTTCTCCCGGCTCTGCCGGAGGATGAGCCGGCTCTCCCTCTCGATGTTGAGGACGCTGCCCGCCCCGAACCCCACCACCAGGATGAGGGCGATGAGGGCGAGCACCTTGGCCTCGAGGCGCTTGCGGAGCATGTCTCCTCCCGCCGGACGAGCCTCCTCGTCCGTCCCGGAAGAGAAAACAAAGAGAAATACGGTCAACATTCTAAGCCGGGGGCCTTCCGCGCGCCACCGGGGGCCGCCGCCCGCCGGGCGGGGGGCGATAGGGAGATGCCTGGGGGTTGGACGGGCTGTGAAGAACGGCCCCCGGCTCGGGAGGCTGGCGAGAGGAGCGGGGATTGGCCGGGTGTTGACTCGACAGAGAAGTCCGCTCAATCGCCGCCGAAGAAGGTCTCGCGGACGCGCAAGATAAAGCATTCATGAAACGGCCTATCTAGCCCGTATGTACCTGAGAGCGGCAAGGATTTCAGCACATCCTTGGGTTCGAGAATCCTCCGGCGCTCGAGTTCGAGAATCGTCTCCTCAAGCGGCGAGGGCTGCGCACACAAGACGGCCGTGCGGATCAGAAGAAAACCCACAGGCAGCCCCAGTATCACCGTAAGGAGGGCGGCCACGATGGTCCTTTTCCCTCTTCTTTTTTTCTCCGCTGCGAAAGAAGGGGTCGGCGCTTCTCCCGGCATCGCTTTGTCTGCCTCTTCGCGGCGGGACGCGGGGACGAGATGGCCAATTCTAGCCCAAAAAGGCCCTTAGGGCGGAAAGCCCAAAATGACTCTCCCCGGACAGCGAACCCCCAAAAAGAAAACCCTCTCAAGGAGAAGGGGCCGTGTGGCTTTTGTCCGGAGGAAAAGGGCTTACGGCTCGTCCCGGCGCTTGCGCTCCCCGGGGCAGGCGCGGGCCGGGGCTAGATCCCCGTGTAGCCCGTCCAGAAGATGAGGTAGGCCGAGAGCACGCTCAGGTAGTTGGAGATCAAGAGCAAGCCCACCGCCAGGAGGAGGGCGCTGCTGCCCAGCTCAACCGCCCGGAAGTGGCCGCGGAAGGCGTCGTAGAAGCGGAAGAAGTAGGCCACCCCCAAGGCGCTCAGGAGGAAGGGCAGCCCCAGGCCCGCCGAGTAGCTGGCCAAAAGCGCCACCCCCCGCTCGAGCGTCTGCTGGGTGCCGGCGTAGAGCAGGATGCTCCCCAGGATGGGGCCCACGCAGGGGGTCCAGCCGGCGGCGAAGGCCACCCCCACGAGGAAGCTGCCGGCCCAGCCGGCCGGCTTGCTCCTCAAGGCGAGGCGCTTCTCCCGCGAGAGGGCCGGGAAGAACGCCGCCGCCGCCGCGTAGAGCCCCACCGCCGCGAGGACGCCGCCCAGGGTGGGGGCGCCCTGGCGGATGCCCGCGAGGCCCCCCAGGAGCAGGAGCCCGGCCGCGGCCCCGGCCAAGAGGATGGACCCTCGGGCGAGGAAGGACTGGAGGCGGAAATCGAACGCCCGGTCCCCGACGTAGAGGCCGAACATGGTGATCAGGACGCCCCCCGCGATCCGGATGGCGTCCTGGTAGGAGAAGAGCAGCTTCCCCGCATAGGAGACGCTCGCCCCCAGGGCGATAAAGACGAGGGAGAAACCGGCGATGAAGAAGAGCGAGTTCCAGAAGACGAGGGCGCGCACGCGGCCCTGCGCCGGGCCGTCCTTGATCTCCTCGTAGCTCAGCCCCGTGATGTAGG
>CAYMWZ010000022.1:0-19190 GCA_964394385.1 uncultured Nitrospinaceae bacterium
AAGCGGCGCTTCTACAGCCAAATGCAAAAGTATACGACTCTCCCCCCGGGGGGGCGAGCCCGGGGCGGGGCCCGCCCTTCACGAGAACCTTGACAGGGCCCATACCCCCTCCTATCTTAAGTTAGCACTCCGCCGTTGAGAGTGCCAGCCGAAACCGCCTCATTTCAAAGGGCTTCCCATGAAGAGCAGCGACCTCACCGCCCGGAGCCAAGAGATCCTCCGCGCCGTGGTGAACATCTATGTGGAGAAGGGCGAGCCGGTCGGAAGCCGTACCGTGGCCAAGCGCTCGGCCATCTCGTTCAGCCCGGCCACCATCCGCAACATCATGAGCGATCTCGCCGAGGCGGGGCTCCTCACCAAGCCCCACGTCTCGGCCGGGCGGATGCCCACCGACCTGGGCTACCGCATCTACGTCGACGGCCTCATGGGCTACCACGAGGTGACCCTCGAGGAGCGCTTGAGCATGGGCAGGAGCTACTCGAATCAGGCGGCCCAGCTCGAGCAGGTGCTGACCCAAGCCTCCCGCATCCTCTCGGAACTCACGAACAACGCCGGCCTGGTGATCCTCCCCGGGGAGGAGCAGCTTCACTTCAAGCACATCGAGTTCATCCGCATGGCCGAGCGCAAGGTGCTCGCCGTCATCGTCTCGAAGAGCGGGATGGTGCAGAACCGAATCGTCCCCACCGACGAGGACCTCTCCCAGGAGGAGCTCGACCGCATATCGCGATACCTGAACGAGGAGTTCAAGGACCTCACGCTGCGGGAGCTCCGCCAGCGGGTCATCCGCCGGATGGAGCAGGACCGGGACAACTTCGACATGCTCTACCGCCGCGCGCTCGAGCTGAGCCGGCTGGCCTTCTTGGAGGAGCCGGAGGAGACGCTCTTCGTCGAGGGCGCCTCCCGCGTCTTCTCCCAGCCGGACTTCGCCGACGATCTGGAGAAACTGCAAAGCCTCTACCGTGCCTTCGAGGATAAGGGCAAGCTCGTGCGCATCCTCGACCGGTGCTTGGACTCCCCCATGGTCACCATCCTCATCGGCTCCGAGAACGCGCTCGAGGGCATGGCCGACTGCAGCCTGGTGGCCCAGCGCTACTACATGGACGACCGGCCCCTCGGCACCATCGGGATCATCGGCCCCAAGCGGATGCGCTACGAGCGGATGGTCTCCCTGGTGGAGTGGACGGCCAGCTCCGTCACCCGCTACCTCTCCGAAGGCCCCCCCCCGTGAGCGGGGCGGCCCGGGACCGCGCCAGAGCCCTCCCGCGAGAAGGCCGCCCCCGCCGGCCGGCCCGCGCCTGAGGCGGGGGTGGGCCCCCCCGACGCCTACGAGGTCCTGGGCGTCCCCCGGGACGCCACCGCGGTCGAGCTGCGCTCGGCCTACCGCCGGCTCGCCCTCGAGCACCACCCCGACCGCAACCCCGGCGACCCCGACGCGGAGCGGCGCTTCAAGGAGATCGTCCTCGCCTACGAGCGCCTGCGCGACCCGCGCCAGCGCGCCGCCTACGACGCGGGCCAGAGGCCGCGGGGGAGACGGGGGGATTTCGACGAGGAATGGGAGGAGATCTTCGCCCAGATCTTCCGCGGCGCCCACCGCAAGGAGGCCGGGGAGGGCGCCCCCGCCCAGGCGCGCGACCTCCGGGCGAGGCTCGACATCACCCTCGAGGATGCGGCCCAGGGCGCCGAGCGCGAGATCCACCTCCGGCGCTGGGTCTGGTGCGACGCCTGCCGCGGGAGGGGGGCGGACCCCGAGGCCCCGCCCGCCGCCTGCCCCCTGTGCGGGGGGAGCGGGGAGCTGCGCTTCAAGCGGGGCCTGGCCGACCTCGCCATCCCCTGCTCGACCTGCGAGGGCAAAGGCCGCTACGTCCGCGAACGCTGCGGCGCGTGCGGCGGGGAGGGAAGGAGCCGCCGGGAGAGCCGCCTCCGCGTCAAGGTGCCCGCCGCGGTCGAGGACGGCGCCCAGCTCAAGCTCAAGGGCAAGGGGGACGAGAGCGCCCAGCGCGGAGAGGCGGGCGACCTCTACGTCGGCGTCCACATCCGCCCCCACCCCCTCTTCCGCCGCGAGGGCCTGGACATCCTCTTCGACCTCCCCGTCAGCTTCCCCCAGGCCGCCCTCGGGGATGAGGTCGTGGTCCCCACCCTGAACGGAGAGGTGAGGATGCGCATCCCGGCGGGGACCCAGTCGGGGCGCGTCTTCCGCCTGAGGGGCAAGGGCCTCTCCCCGGCGGGGGGCCTGCGGACGGGGGATCAGCGGGTGCGCGTCCTCATCGAGACCCCCACCCGGCTCAACGAGCGCCAGCGGCGGCTCCTCGAAGAGTTCCAGCGCATCTCCACCCCCTCCACCAACCCCAGGCGGCGGAAGTTTTTGGAGAAGGTGAAGTCGTTCCTGGGGTAGGAGGGGCATCCCCACGGCGGCATCCTTGCCGGACCCCCCGTTTCCTGCTACCTAACAGGCGTCCCCATCCACCCATCGTGAGGAATCCCTCCATTGGCCACCGACGTTGACGCCCAGATCGAGGAGTTCATCGCCAAGACCCGGGCGATGAACGGGCGCGAGGTGCGCGAGCGCGAGCCCTGGAACACAGAGGCGTCGCCCGACGCCATCCGCCACTTCGCCCACGGGATCGACGACGACAACCCCCTCTGGCTCGACCCCGCCTACGCGGCGAAGACCCGCCACGGCGGGCTCCTGGCCCCGCCCGCCTTCCTGGTCTCGGTGCTCTACCCCATCCTCCACGGGGCCCCGATGGCGGCGCCGCTCTCCTCCCTGATCGGCGGGGTGGAGTTCGAGTGGCGAAGACCCATCCGGGCGGGGGAGAGGCTCCGGGCCGCCTCGGTCCAGAAGGACTCCTACGAGAAGACGAACAAGGCGGGCCGCCGGCTCATCTTCATCATCTCCGGGTGCACCTACTGGGACCAGGACGACGAGGTCGTGGCCACCGCCACCGGGACCATGATCCGCACCCCCCTGGAGGGCGGCGAGCTCCTCTACGACCGGCCCATCAAGCGCTACAGCGGGGAGGAGATGAAGAAGATCGAGGCCGCCTGGCGGGCCGAGCAAAGGACGGGCGCGAAGACCCTCCACTTCGAGGACGTCCAGGCGGGCCAGGCGCTCCCCCCCATCGTGCGCGGGCCCTTGACCATCGGGGACATGGTGTGCTGGAACGCGGCCCTGGGGCCCTCCTACAAGGCGGGGCGGCGCGGCTACCTGGACCTGGAGAAGGCGCCCCACAACGCCGTCCTGAACACCGCGATCGGCCTCAAGGTCAAGAACTCCCAGCAGCACGAGGACTTCCACCTGGCCGCCGGCCGCGGGATGCCGGGGCCCTTCGACAACGGCGTCATGCGCTTCGCCTGGGCGAGCCCCCTCGTGACGAACTGGATGGGGGACGAGGGCTTCCTGAAGAGGCTCTACGTCCAGGTGCGCCGGCCCATGATCTACGGCGACGCCATCTGGTACGCGGGGCGGGTGACGGCCAAGGACGGGGCGGCCGGGACCGTCGCGGTCGAGATCGCCGGCGCCAACCAGGAGGGCGAGCTGGCCACCTCGGGCCAGGCCGTGGTCGAGCTCCCCCGCCGGGGCTAGGCGGCAGGCGGCGGCCCAAGGGGCGGAGAGGGACGCCGTGGCGCGCGAGTGGCTGGAGCTCATCGCCCGGGTGCCGCGGGAGGCCGCCGAGGAGGCCGCGAGCCAGCTCATCGAGGCGGGGGCCCAGGCGGTCGAGGAGCGCGAGGGCCCCCCCGGCGCCGCCCTCCTCGTCACCCACTTCCTCCTCGCGCCGGGCGCAGCCGAGAAGCTCCGCTCGGCCGAGAGGGCGCTCGCCGCCCTCGGGGTGGGCGGGGGCGCCTTGACCCTGCGGAACCTCGAGGACGAGGACTGGGCTGCCCACTCACGCGAGCTCTTCACGGCGCAGCCCTACGGCGAGCGGCTCTGGGTGCGCCCCCCCTGGGACGACGCCCCCTGCCCCCCGGGGCGGTTGGAGATCCTGCTGGAGCCCGCCCTGGCCTTCGGAACGGGCCGCCATCCCTCGACCCACCTCTGCCTCCTCGCCATCGAGCGCATCTGCGCGGAGCGCCCCCCGCGGCGCTTCGTGGACCTGGGGTGCGGCTCGGGGATCCTCTCCCTGGCGGCCCTGCGGCTGGGGGCCGAGCGGGCGCTCGCCCTGGACCTCGACCCCCTGGCCGTTGAGAGCGCCCGCAGGCTCGCCGCCGAGAACGGCCTGGCGGGGCGCCTGCGCGCCGAGGCGGGGAGCCTCGAGCCCGCCCTCCTCGGGGACTGGTGGGGGCGGGTGGACTTCTTGGCGGCGAACATCTTCCTCGGCCCCCTGCGCGAGCTGGCCTCCCGGATGGCCGAGGCCATGGCGCCCGGCGGGCGAGGCGTGCTGAGCGGGATCGGCTACGAGCAAGCGGACGCCCTGGCCGAGGCGGCCGAGGGGGCGGGCCTCGCCGTCCTGGCGCGGGAGCGCCTCGAGGAGTGGGTTGCGCTTGAGGTCGAGCGGCGATGAGCGAGGGGCGCCTCCGGCTCTTCTACGCCGACGCCTCCTGGATCGCGGGGGAGGCCGCCCGCCTGGAGGGGGAGGAGGCGGCGCATCTCTCGCGCGTCCTGCGCATGAAGCCGGGCGAGAGGTGCCGCTTCGCCACCGAGGGGGGGGAGGAGTACCTGGTCGAGCTCACGGCGGTCTCGGCCCGGCGGGCCGAGGCCCGGGTGATCGAACGCCTGCCCGCCGGGCCCCCTGCGCCGCTCTCCATCCGCCTGGGCCTCCCGCTTCTCAAGGGGGAGCGCTTCGAGGGCGTCTTGGAGAAGGGGGCGGAGCTGGGGGTGGACGCCTTCCACCCCCTCGCCCTCGCGCGCTGCGAGGCGCGCATCCCGCCCGGGCGGGCCGAGGCGCGCGCCCGGAGGTGGAGCCGCATCCTCCGGGAGGCCGCCAAGCAGTCGGGCCGCGTCCCCCCGCCCCGGGTTTGCGGGGCGGCGGGCCTGGATTCCTTCTTGCGGGAGACGGAGGACTGCCCCCTCAAGCTCCTCGGCTGGCTCGGGGAGGGGAGCCTGCCCCTCGCCGGGGCGCTGGCCCAGGCCCCTCCCCGCCCGGAGGGCCAAACCCTCCGCGTCGCCCTCCTCACCGGCCCCGAGGGGGACTTGACCCCCGAGGAGGGGCAGGCCGCCCGCGCGGCGGGGTTTCTTCCGGTGGGCCTGGGGCCCCGCGTCCTGCGCGCCGACACGGCGCCCCTGGCCCTCGTGGCGATCCTTCAGCACGCGCTGGGGGAGATGGCCTAGAGGCGCCCTCGCCGGGGGGGCTCAGTACGACTCCTCGAAGAACGACCCGCGCATGCGCTCGCCCTCGTTGCAGCGGGGGAAGCCCGGAAGAGGAGCCGCCGCCGGGTGGGCCCGCTCGGCGGGCGGGATCCCCACGATCTCGAGGATGAGCTTGCGCCGGATGGCCCGGGCGAAGGAGGGAAAATCGTTCGCCACCACGATGAAGGCCCCGGGGCCCCCGATGACGCAGTTGCGGTAGTAGAGGTCGAGGTGGGGCATGGGCATCCGCCCGAAGGGGCTCGGGCGCTCGTTGATGATGGGGAGGCCGTTGATGGTGATGCCGTGGGCCACCGCCGCGTCGCGCGCCAGGGTGACGCGCCGGCCGCTGTTGTTGGGCCCGTCCCCCGAGATGTCGATCACGCGCCGGGCGCCTTTGAACCCCTTCGCGCCGAACAGGGGGACGGCGTAGTCGATCGCCCCGCTGATCGAGGTGAAGGGCCCCGAGACGGGCGGGGCCTTGGCGATCTCGGCGGCGAGGGCGCGGGCGCTCGCCTCGTCGTGGACCAAGGTCCAGTCCACGACGGTCCTCTGCCAGTTCTGGCCGGCCCACTCGATGTAGGTGATGGCGATCTTCTTGTGGCGGCCGGCGCGGATGGCGGAGAGGATCGCCGGGTCGACCAGGGCCCTGAGGTAGCCCTCGCGCTGGAGGTGCGCTTCCATCTCGTCGATGCTCCCCGAGACGTCCACGGCGAGGACGAGTTCGAGGTCCACCGCCACCTGGGAGGCCAGGGCCGGAGGATGCGGCCCGGCCAGGAGGAGCAAGGAGCCCAGAAAGAGCGCGCGGAGCGCCGGCCAAGTGCGCACGAAAAACGCCCTCCCTTCACGGAACGACGTGGACGCCATCGGGCGCAGGCGGCGCGGCCCGGGTTTGAGCGCAATTGTACAGCACCCCCGGGGAATTGCCGAGAGAACCCTTGGGTTTGACACCCTCCCCCCGCGCGGCTAGCTTTCGCCCGTCTTTCTCGTTCGGCCTCCGGGGGATCCTCCGCCATGAAACTCCTCATCGTGGGCTCGGGCGGGCGGGAGCACGCCCTGGCCTGGAAGCTCAAGCAAAGCACGGAGGTCTCCGAGATCCTCTGCGCCCCCGGCAACGCGGGCACGGCCCAGGTGGGCAGAAACGAAGCCGTCGCGGCCGAGGACGTCGGGGGTCTCCTCGCCCTCGCCCGGCGCGAGCGGCCCGGCCTCGTGGTGGTGGGCCCCGAGGCCCCCTTGGCGCTCGGCCTGGCCGACGGGCTGGAGGCGGAGGGATTCTGCGTCTTCGGCCCGAAGAAAGCCGCCGCCCGGATCGAGTCGAGCAAGGCCTTCGCCAAGGAGCTCATGCGGGAGGCGGGCATCCCCACGGCGGCCTTCGGGGTCTTCGGCGACCCGGAGGAGGCCAAGGGATTCGTGCGCGCGCGGGGGGGCGCCTTTGCGGTCAAGGCGGACGGCCTGGCCGCGGGCAAGGGGGTCCTCCTCTGCCCGGATCCCTCCTCCGCCGAGGCCGCCATCGGCGAGATCATGGAGAGGCGCGCCTTCGGCAAGGCGGGCGCGCGCTGCGTGGTGGAGGAGCTCCTGGAGGGCGAGGAGGCGAGCTTCCTGGCCTTCGTGGACGGGGAGCGGGCGCTCCCCCTGCCCGCCGCCCAGGACCACAAGGCCGTGGGGGAGGGAGACACGGGCCCCAACACGGGGGGGATGGGGGCCTACTCCCCCGCCCCGGTCATGACCGGGGCGCTCGAGCGCAGGGCCCTCGCGGAGGTGATCCTCCCCGCCGTCCGGACGCTGGCGGCGCGGGGCACGCCCTACCGCGGGGTGCTCTACGCCGGTCTCATGGTCAAGGGGGGCGACCTCCGGGTGCTCGAGTTCAACTGCCGCTTCGGGGATCCCGAGTGCCAGCCTCTCCTGATGCGCATGGAGGGGGATCTCCTCCCCGTCCTCCTGGCCTGCGCCAAGGGGAGCCTCGAGGGGGCCGAGCTCGCCTTCTCGGAGGAGGCGGCCCTGTGCGTCGTCATGGCCGCCCAGGGCTACCCCGGGGGCTACCGCAAGGGGGACCCGATCGAAGGCCTCGAGGCGGCGGCCGCGGCGCCGGGCGTTGAGATCTTCCATGCGGGGACGAAGCGGGAGGGGGACGGCCGGGTGGTCACCTCGGGAGGGCGCGTCTTGGGCGTCACGGCCCGCGGGCGGGACATCCGCCAGGCGATCGAGCGCGCCTACGCCGCCGCGGGCCGGATCGCCTGGCCCGGGGCCTTCTACCGCAGGGACATCGGGGCCAAGGCCCTCGGGCGGCTCGACGAGGCTCGCCGCGGTGAGCCTGCCGAACCGCGCCCGTGAAGGCCCTCATCATCCTCATCGACGGGGGGGACCCCGCCTACTTCGAGGCGGCGCCCACCCCCAACCTGGACCAGCTCGCCCGGGAGGGGAGGCGCCTCCTCGTCAAGGCCCAGATGCCCACCGTCACCAACGTGAACAACGTCTCCCTCATCTGCGGCGCGCCCCCGGCGCGCCACGGCATCACGGCCAACTATTTCCTCGACGCGGACACGAAACGGGAGGTCTACATGGAGTCGGCCGCGTACCTCCTCTCGCCCACCCTCATGGAGCGGGGCGCGGCCGCGGGGCGGGGGACGGCCGTCCTCGCCTCCAAGCAGAAGCTCTGCGACATGATCGGCAAGGGGGCCGGCCTCGTCGCGACGGCCGAGGATCCTCCCGCCTGGCTCCTCGAGCGGGCCGGGAAGAAGGAGGCGATCTACTCCGGGGAGGTCAACCTCTGGCTCCTGCGCGCCGCCCTCGCCGTGATCGCCGAGCGCAGGCCCGACCTCCTCTACGTCGCCACGACCGACTACATCCAGCACATGCACGGCCCCGGGTCCCCCGAGGCCCAGGCCCACCACGCGGCGCTGGACCGGGAGATCGGCCGCCTGGCCGACGCCTGGGCGGACCTCCACGCGGAGGGCGCCCTCTTCGTCACCGCCGACCACGGCATGCGCGAGAAGCGGCGGGCGCTGGATCTTGGCCGCATCCTGTGGGGGCGCGGCGTCCCCGCCGAGGCGGTCCCCATCATCAAGGACCGCTACGTCCTCCACCACGGGAACCAGGGGGGCTCGGCCTACGTTCACCTCAAATTCCCCGACACCTTGACGGAGGCCCTCGCCCTCCTCAAGGAGACGCCCGGCGTCGAGGAGGCTCTGCCGCGGGAGGAGGCCGCCCGCCGCTTCCGCCTCCTGCCCGGGCGGATCGGGGACATCATGGCCCTGGCGGACGCGGAGACCGTCTTCGGCGCCCTGGAGGAGGCCGAGCGGGAGGTCGCGCTGCGCAGCCACGGCTCCCTGCACGAGGAGGAGGTTCCGCTCTGGGCCTGGCGGGCGCCCTTCTTCCGGCCGGAGGGCGCGACCCACCACTTTGACGCCGTGCGCGCCGTGATGGAGGGGCTGGGGGGCTAGCTCCTCCCCGGCAGCGCCGACCACACCTCGCGCAGCGCGATCAGGCAGATGGCGGCCCAGATGCCCAGCCCCAGGTCCATCCCCTGGAGGAACCGGAAGCCCCACACCCCGAGGAGGAGGGCCAGGAGCCCCAAGGCGGCGTAGGGGCCCCAGGCCGCCCCCTGCCGCATCCCCCACCCCGAGGCGGCGAGGGCGGCCAACGCCCCCAGGGTGGCCCACCCGTAGCCCACCCGGCCGCTCTTTCCGGTGTAGAAGGCCGCAACCGTAAAGAAAAGGAGCAGGCCCGCAACCAAGAGGGTCAGGTTCGCCCCCCGGCGCAAGGGGTGGCCCCCCGCCTCGGGAGAGGGGTGTTCGCTCACGTTCTCGCCTTCCCGGCTAGAGGGACGCGCGGCCCGAAGCCCCGGGCGGCCACCAGCATACAGCCGGGGGCGCCCCGGAGGGAGGGCCAGGGGCGGGGATTTGGGCCCTGGGACATTTTGGCCGGGAACCAAAGAGGACCGGAAATTGATCCTGTATATGTCAGGGCTGGGAAACCGGCGTCCCTCCGAACCCTCCCGGGCGGAAGTGCCGCTTGAGAGGGGTCTTTTTTGAACGTTCCGGGGTTTCATCGATCACCTGGGAGGAGCCAGCAGATGGCAGGGAAACGTCTTGCGGGGATGGGCTACGCGGTCTGGATCCTAGCGGCGGGCTTGGCCGTGTGGGGCGCCCAGGGGCTCCTCGAGGCGGCCGAGGGCGAGAGCAAGGTGGTGGCCGCGCGGAAGAAGGTCATGCAGGGAAACAACAAAGCCTTTAAAGCGATCCAGGAGGCGGCCAAGGCGGACAAGTACGGGATAATCCTGGTCCAGGGCAGCGAGATCGCCGAAAACGCCATGGAGATCCCCGACGCCTTCGAAAAGAAGGATCTCTCCGGCAAGACCCGCGCCCTCCCCAAGATCTGGGAGGAGAAGGACAAGTTCAAGCAGATCGCATCGAAGCTGATGGCCGACGCGCGCGCCTTGGAGGAAGCCGCCCAGAACAAGGACAAGGAGAAAGTGACGGCGGCGTTCAAGGCGCTCGGCGCGACCTGCGACGCCTGCCACAAGGACTACCGGGCGGAGCGGAAAGAATAAGCCTCACGCCGGGGCGGGGATGAGGGGGGGGATGACGCCCCCCATAGAACGGCCGGGGGCGGCGCCCTCATGGGCGCCGCCCCCGGCTATTTCAGGCGCAGGCCGGCGGGATTTTATCCCCGAGGCCGTTCACGAGATCCCTGCCCTCCCAGCCCCCTTGGGGCTCCGCTCCTCGACCATGCGCTCAAAGCTGTCGCGCAAGGCGGGCAGATAGTTGAAGAGAGCGGTAAAAGAGGAGCGGTGCAGCGTGAGGACATCCAAGTGCGTGATGGTGCGAACGGTCGCGTTCCGGGGGGCGTCGGTGATAAGAGCGATCTCGCCGAAACAATCGCCCTTTTTCAATCTCGCCAGAACCCTCTCCTCGCCATCGGCGCCCCGCTCCACCACCTCCGCCTCCCCCTCGACGATGATGTAGAGCTTGTCCCCCAGGTCCCCCTGGCGGAACACCACCTCGCCCCCCTCGAAGTGCTCCCGGGAGATGTCCCGGGAGGGGGCCACGTTCAGGTGCGCGATGTCATGCCGCAGGAAGAAGTTGAGGGCCCAGCTGATCGCCACCTTGATCTTGCGGTTGACGCCCGGCAGCTTGAAAAAATAAATGGTGCGCCATATGAACCAGGCCAGCAGCCCAGAGAATTTCATCCCCAGGATGGACCCGACCGCGGTCTGGTGCCCGAGCGACCCCAGCATCCCCAGGCTTCGATAGGAGAACGGCCTCTTTTTTTTGCCCTCGATCCCGGCAAGGATGTTCTCGGCCAGGCGCTTCCCCTCGCGCACGGCGTGTTGCGCCGTGGGGGGACAAGGCTGGCCGGTCCGGTGATCGATGACCCAGGCGCAGTCCCCCGCGGCCCACAGGCCCGGGTATCCCGGCACCTCGAGGAACTCGTTGACGACGACGCGCCCCCTCACCTTCTCGCAAGGCAAGGTCAGCAGAACAGGGTTGGTCGTCGCGCCGATGGTGGCCACGACGGTCTTCGTCGGAATTTTTGTGCCGTTGTTGAGGATGGCCTCGTCCGCGGTGATCGCGGCAAGGCGGGTGTTCAGACGGATGTCCACCTTCCCGCGATCCTGGAGAATCCGATGGGCGTAGAGGCTCAGCGACTCGGACAGCTCCGGCAGGATTCGGGGCCCCGACTGGAGGAGGACCACCTGGATCTCCCCCGGGTCCAGGTTCCGGTAGCGGCGGGCCACGCTGCGAACGTAGTCGTTCATCTCCGCGATCGCCTCGGTGCCGGAGAAGCCTCCGCCCGCCATGACGAACGTCAGCATCTGGCGGCGCAAGGCCGGATCCTTCTCCACGTCCGCCTGCTCCAGGATCCGGATGAGGTGATTCCGCAAGACCAGGGCATCGCCCAGGTTCTTGAAGTGCAGACCGTGCTCCGTCAGCCCGCGGACGAGCGAGAAATTCTCCAGCTGGCCCAGCGCCAAGACCAAATGATCGTAGGGAATCTCCTCGGTCTTCGGGCGGAAGGGGTTGCTGGTCACCACCACCTTTTTCGCCAGGTCGATGCTCTCGACCTTGCGGACGTACAAATTGACGCGGGGGCACAGGTCCCGGATCGGCACGACGGTGTCGAAGACGCCGAGGCTCCCCGAGATCACCTCGGCCAGCATCGGCTGAAAGACGGTGTAGTTTTCCTCGTTGATGATCGTGACCTCAAAGCCGGTCCGGCCCTTGAGGGCCCGCTGCAAGGTTTTCGCCGCGTTGATGGCAACGAATCCGCCCCCCAGGATGAGGATTCTCATTTGTCCTTGGCCCTCTGGACCCTATTAGGGGAGATTCTCGGGACTGCCCCTTTGGGCAGCTCCCGGGCCCGATGATCCCCTCCGCCCTCCCCGCAGGCATTTTGGAATCCTGACCCGCAGGTCCCGGGAAATCCCGACAAGCGAAACCCGCCGGCGCGAATTGTCGCCCCCCGGGGCCTGTGATTTAATCCTTCGGGAATTCCCCGAAATCTTACACCTTTTCCCCGAGGGAGGAGAACCCCGTGAAGGCGATGGTACTCAAGGGACCCAACACGCCCTTCGTCTCGGAGAACCGCCCCGACCCCGTCCCCGGCCCGGGGGAGGCGGTGGCGCGGGTCTTGGCCTGCGGGGCGGGGCTCACCATCGAGCACGTCCGGGCGGGGCGCGCGCCGGCCAACTTCCCCATCGTCATCGGGCACGAGTTCACGGCGATCATCTCGGCGGTGGGCCCCGGCGTCCAGGGCCTCAAGGAGGGCGACGCCGTGACCGCCCACTTCTACGTGACCTGCGGCCGGTGCAAGTGGTGCCGCGTCAACCGCGAGACCCTGTGCGAGAATTTCGTGGGCTACATCGGCCGCCAGCTGGACGGGGCCTACGCCGAGTACATCAAGCTCCCGGCCCGGAACTTCGTCCACCTCCCCAAGGCCCTCGACTACCGCAAGCACCCGGCCGAGGTGGCCGTCATCTGCGACGCCGTCGCCACCCCCTACAAGGTGATCCGCCGCGCCCGCATCGCCCCCCTGGAGAACGTGGCGGTGTTCGGGGCGGGGGGCGGGGTCGGCATCCACATGGTGATGATGGCCCGCTGGGCGGGGGCGCGGGTGATCGCGGTGGACGCCGTCCCCCAGAAGCTAGGCAAGTGCCGCGACGCGGGGGCGCACGAGGCGGTCGACGCCTCCCGGGGCAAGGTGACGGAGGCCCTCCTCGACCTCACCGGGGGAAAGGGGCTGGACGCGGCGATCGACTTCGTCTCGACCCCCGCCACCCTCGAGGCCGCCGCGAAGGCCCTCGGCCCGGGGGGGCGCCTCGTCACCCTGGGGGGGAGCGGCCAGCCGGCCTTCTCGGCGAACCAGCGGGAGATGGTCCAGAAGGAGCTCGAGCTGATGGGGAGCCGCTACTGCTCCATGCAGGAGCTGATCGAATCGCTCGAGCTCGTGGCCCGCGGGGACATCTGGCCCCTCGTGACCGAGACCTACAAGCTCGAGGAGGTGGAAAAGGTCCACCAGCGCCTGGCGCAGGGCGCCATCACCGGGCGCGCGGCAATCGTGATGGGCTAGGGGAGGAGCCGGGGCTAGTTGACGATCTGCCACTGCCCGTCGGGCTGGCGGCAGGCGGTGCCGTAGGCGCGCTCCTCCTGCCCGCCCACGATCACGGTCTGCTGGTACTCGCGGCAGTACTGCCCGAGACGGTTCTTGAAGGCGGGCTGGGGGACGACCGCCCCGCGGGCGCCCGTGTCGGGGTTGCGCCACTCGACCTCGCCCCCCGAGGGCAATTTCTCGAGGGCGTACTGGGCGCTCCGGATCGCGAGGCGCCTGTCGTAATCGTCCAGCTGCCGTCCGATCCCGCCTCCGAGCAAGGTTCCGATCACGGCTCCGGCGGCCGTCGCGGCCACCCTGCCGCTGCCGCCCCCGATCTGGTGGCCGATGACGCCCCCGCCGATGCCCCCCAGGATGGCCCCCAGGATCTCGTTGCCCCCCGCGGCGTAGGGCGCGGGGGCGGGGTAGTAGGCAACGGGCGGATGCGGATAAGCGTAATAGGGACGGTAGGGGTAGTAGGGGTACGGGTGGAAGAAACCAAAATGGTAGACGGCGACGAAACTCGAGTGGCGGCGATGATGCCTGTGATGATGATGCGGCCTCCACGCAAAGGCGTCCTCCGCCATGAGGAAGAGGGCCAGGAGCCCCGCCAGCGCCGCCGCCCCGATGCGCCACATGTCCGGCCTCCTCTCGCCACGGGCTCCTGAAAAGAGAGCGAATGGACCCGCCCCTCGTTCCCCTTGGACGCCCCCGGGTTCCACCGCCCCATTCTACCACCTTATCAGGCAAAACAACCCGGTTTTTGGGGTATTCCGCCCCGGGGAGGAGGGGCCCTGAATCGGTGGCAATCCAGCCCCGCATCCCCTACCATGGGGGCCCGCCAGGCCGGGAAAAGGCGCAGCCCGGCGGCGCTTTTGCCCCCGCCGGCAGGGAGGTGGGATGCGCAAGGGGATCCCCTTCGAGGGGTGGTCCGTCGGCCAGAGGGTCACCACCCGCGGCCGCACCGTGACCGAGACCGACGTGGTGGGCTACGTGAACCTCGTGGGCTACGCCGAGAGCCTCTTCTTCGACATGGAGTTCTTGAAGGAGCGGGGCCACCCGCGGCGGATGGCCCCCGCCCTCCTCACCTGCGCCATCGCGGACGGCCTCATCGTCCAGACGGGGGTGCTCCACGACTACGCGGTCGCCCTCCTGGGCGTGGACGCCCTCGCGGCGCGCGCCCCCGTCTACGTGGGGGACACCCTCCGCGTCGAGGCCGAGGTGACCGAGGTCCGCCCCTCAAAGACAAAACCCGACCGCGGGATCGTCAAAAGCCACCAAAAGGTGTTCAACCAAAGCGGCGAGATCGTCCTGGAGTACGACGCCAGGCGGATGCTCCTGCGATCGGAGGGCGCCTGAGGGCGCTCAGAGGCCGAAGAAGGCCTTCGCCGTCCCGCTCCAGACACGCTCCAGGTCGGCCGCCGGGAGGCCCAGGCCCTCGACGATCGCGATGTGCCGCTTGGGCGGGACCCAGGGGGAGTCGGTGGCGAACATCAGCCGGTCCACCCCCATCTGCCGGATCGAGAAGGCGAGCGCCTCCTTCGAGTGGGTCACGGCGTCGGTGTAGAAGCGGGCGAAGTACTGGCTGGGCGGGTGGGGCAGCGCGCCCGCCTGCTCGCCGTGGCGGCCGTGGAGGCCGTCCACCCGCCCGATGAAGAAGGGCAGCGCCGCCCCGCCGTGGGGGAGGAGCACCTTGAGCCCCGGGTGGCGCTCCAGGACGCCGCCCAGGATGAGCCGGAGCGCCGCCAGGCTCTCGTCGAACATGAAGCCGACGGTGGGCCCGAGCCAGTGGTCCTTGTACACGGGCGCGGAGGGCGAAGGCCCCGGGTGCAGGACGAGCGGGACGCCCCGCCGGGCCAGCAGCCCCCAGACGGGCTCGAAGGCGGGGTCGTCGAGGAAGCGCCTGCCGCCGACGTAGGCGAAGACCTGGAGGGCGACGAAGCCCAGCTCGTCCACGCAGCGCTCGAGCTCGCGGCAGGAGGCCTCGATGTCGCCCCAGCCGAGCGAGCACACCCCCCGGAAGCGGCCCGGGTAGGGCGCGATGGCCTGGGCGATGCCGTCGTTGGCGATCCGCGCGAGCTCGTCGGCCTCCCTGGGGTCGGCGGCCAAGTCGGGCCCCGGGATGTTGAGGCTGAGGAGGGCGAGGTCGATGCCCTCGGCGTCCATCTCATCGACCTTGAAGCGGATGCTCAGGTGCCTGTCCGGGGACATGGGCAGCTTCTCGTCGGGGCTGGCCCACGCCCAGCAGGTCTCCCCCGCCCGCTCGAACCGGGGATACTTCGAGCGGCCGGCCAGGGCCTTGACGTAGAGCTCGGGGAAGAGGTGGGTCTGGACGTCGATGCGCATCTCGGCCTCCATCGTGAGGAGAAGGTTGCGGCGAAAGAAGAACGAGCCGGATTATTCCTCCGCCCCGGGGCGGATGCAATCCGGGGAGAGGAGGCATCCATGAAGACGACAGGGGTGGCCGTCATCGGCGCGGGCAGCATCGGGACGCTCCGGGCCCACGCGTGCGCCCAGATCCCCCAGGTGGAATACCTCGCCGTGTGCGACATCGTCCCCGAGAAGCTCGACCGCCTGGCCGAGTCCGTGCGCGCCGACATGGCCACCGCCAGGTACGAGGAGGCGGTCCGCAACGAGCGCGTGGGCGCCGTCATCGTCTCGACCGACGAGGAGGGCCATCACGGCCCGGCGGCCCTCGCGGCGGAGCTGGGAAAACCCGTCCTGGTCGAGAAACCCTTCGTCCTGGATCTCCAGGAGGCCGACGACGTCCTGGCCAAGGCGAGGCGAAGCGGCTCGGAGATCTTCGTCGGATACACCCAGCGCTTCAGGCGGCGCTACCTCCTCGCCAAGCAGGCCGTCCACGCCGGCCAGCTGGGCGACCTCGTCATGGCGATGGGGAAGATCTACGTCACCCGCGCCGTGGGGGAGGCCGTCGCCCGCCGCTCCCCCAACACCACGCCCTCCATCAACACGCTCACCTACATGGTCGACCTCATCCTCTGGTACATGGAGGGCAAGCGGCCCGCCGAGGTCTACGCCCGCTCGGCGAGCTTCGTCTTCAAGCCCTACAAGCGGGACGACTTCCTGTGGATGATCGTCACCTTCGAGGACGGCAGCGTCGCCACCATGGGCACGAGCTGGCTCCCGCCTCACCACTGGCCCGCCTACACCGCCACCATGGAGATCGACCTCCAGGGCACGAAGGGGAGCCTCAACATCGACGACGCCCACCGCGACGTCGTCCTCGCCCCGGGGGACCCCATCCCCTGCCCCTACACCCCCGAGCACGAGGTCAAGGTCGCCTTCCTCGGCTCGGCCATGCCAGGGGATTTCGCCCTGGGGGAGTTCTTCGGGCCCATGAAGGATGAGACCGACGCCTTCGTGCGCCGCGTCCTGGGCCGGGGCGGGGTGGGCCTGGCCACCGGGGAGCACGCCCGCGGGGTGCTGGCCCTCACCATGGCGGCCGACCGCTCCTGCCGGGAGGGCAAGGCGGTCAGGCTCTGAGACGAGGACCCCATGCCCCGCGGATTTTCGGCCATCGTCCTCGGCGCCGGCCACAACGGGCTCGTGGCCGCCAACTACCTGGCCAGGGCCGGAGCCAAGGTGCTGGTCCTCGAGCGGCGCGCGCTCGTCGGAGGGGCCTGCGTCACGGAGGAGCTTATCCCGGGCTTCCGGGTCTCCAGCTGCGCCTACGTGTGCCATTTGCTGCAAGACAAGATCATCGAGGACCTGGATCTCCGGCGCCACGGCCTCGAAATCTACCCCCTCGCCCCCTACCGCCTTCAGCCGTTCCCGGACGGCCGGCATTTTCTGGCCTGGCCCGACGACGCGCGCACCCTGGAGGAGATCCGCCGCCTCTCTCCCGAAGACGCCGAGAGCTACCCGGCCTGGACGGCCTTCTGGCGACGGGCCTCCGGAATCCTCCACCGCCATTTCCTCACCGATCCCCCGGCCCTGGCCGAGGTCGCCGCAAGCGCCCGTGGCACTCCGGACGAGGAAGTGCTCGACCGGATGCTCGCCGGAAACATGAAGGATCTGGTGGAGGAGCACTTCGCCTCCGAGCTCATCCGCGCCGCCTTCATCGAAGCCCACGACGCGGGCGACGTGCGGGCGCCCGGCAGCATCCTGTCCGTCGCCTACATCAAGTGCAACCAGTTCACCGCCCCCGCCAACCTCGGGATCCCCCGGGGGGGCATGGGCGCCATCACCCAGGCCATGGCGCGGGCCGCCCGGGCCCAGGGGGTGGAGATCCGGACCGGCGTCGAGGTGGAGCGCATCGCCGTCCGGGACGGGAGGGCGAGCGGGGTCGTCGCGGCGGGGGAGGGCGGGATCGAGGCGGACGTCATCCTCTCCAACGCGGACCCGAAGCGCACCTTCCTGCGGCTGCTGGACCCGGGCGCCCTGGAGCCCGCCTTTCTGGAGAGCGTCCGGCGGCTGAAGACCACGGTCTCCTGCCTGAAATTGCACTGCGCCCTCCGGGGTCTTCCCGACTTCTCCCGCTATTTGGGAGAGGGCCACGACCCGAGGCATCTGGCGCAGATGCGGATCTGCCCCTCGGTCGCCTACTTCGAGCAAAGTTGGGAGGAGGCGAAGGCCGGAAGGCCCACGAGCTGCCCCGTCATGTACGTTCAAATCCCCACGGTCTATGACCCGACCCTGGCGCCGCCGGGGCAGCACGTGATGTCGGTCTGGTCCCTCTACGCGCCCGTCCGCCTCCGCGAGGGCACTTGGGAGGCGGCGCGGGAGCGGGCCGGGGAGCACCTGATCGAGACCCTCGCCCTCTACGCCCCCGACATCCGGGAGGCGATCATCGACTGGTCGCTCTTCACCCCTTGGGACCTCGAGCGGCGGGCCTATCTGACCGACGGCAACATCCGCCACCTGGACATCATCCCCCAGCAGATGTGGACCCAGCGGCCCAGCTACCGGACCCCCATCCGCGGGCTCTACCTCTGCGGGGCGGGGACCCACCCCGGCGGGGAGGTCACGGGGGCGCCGGGCCACAACGCGGCCCGGGCGGCGCTCCGGGACTGGGAGCGGAAACCCGCCTGACCCCCTTACGACGGTGCGGCTGCCCCCCGCATCCACAATCGCCCCGCCCGATCGGCGAACCTCCCCGGGCGCGGGGGAGCCCGGCGACCTGCGCCCTTTTGTGCGCTGCCCCACAGCGGGGCGGGCCCCCGTGAAATCCCTCACACGCATCCCGTGAGCGGGGGCACTGCCAAAGGCCCCCCGGAGGGCGCACATTTTCCGGTAGATAGAGGGCATCGTAAGCCACGGGAGGGACGAAACATGCTGGGCATCGCGACAGTCGTGACGCTTTTCCTGGGGGGCGCCTGGATGGCCGAGGCCTTTCTCGGCTTGCGGTTCGAGGGCATCGAGATGCTCTACCCCTTCACCCCCGCCACGCGCCAGATCGCCGGCGTGGCCCTTTTCGCCGTCGGGGGGGTCCTCGCCTGGGCGGAGAGCAGGCAAATCACCCGCGCCCTCCACTCCTGAGGGCCCGCGGCGCGGATTTTACCCGGCGGTAACCTCTCGGAAATCTTCCTGTAACGCTCCCCGCTTAGAAATACTTCACAGGCCGGGCGCCGGCCGATTTCGAAGCGATGCACGGCCCCGCGGGCGGGCCGGAAGGTGGAGCGGACCCGGGCATCTCCCCTCCAGGCCCCAAGCGCTCCACCCGCCCGCCCAAAAAAATCCCCCGGCGCTTCATCCCCTTCAAGCTGGCATCCGCAGGGCGCATCCCCCCCCTCTCTTTGGACAGAAGCTTGCGCGCCCGGAGGCCAACCCGCAGAATGCCCCTCGGGAAGCACGCAGAGGTCAATTTTCGGGAACCGCGGGAGAGGAAAACTCATGCGCCGGGTCCGTCGGGGGACGCTGCTCTTCGCCGCGGTTTTCGTGGTTCTGCTGCTCAGTCTCGGGATCTTCTGGATCGTTTGGGTGGAACGGGGGGCCGATTGCGTCCCCCCCGACTGCTTCTCGATGAGAGCGTTGCCTTCTCCCCCGCAGATGAAGGTGGTCAAACCGCCCCCCTTGACGGGCTCGCCCGGGCAGGCGCCTCCACCGATTACGCGGCCCTAGGCTCAACCCGCCAGCACCCCCCCCCGATCGCCTCCACCAGAGGCCCGGCGGCCGAAGCACGGCTCGCGGGGGGAGGTCCCCCCGCGAGCCGTGCGAGCGCCCTCCGTCAGGGCTGGCCCAGCGCGCGGTCGATGTCCTGGCAGGCCCGGTCGAGGGAGGCCTTGGGGTTCTCCCGGCCCAGCACCACCCGCTCCATCGCCCGGTGCATGGCGTCGGCGATCTCGTTGTACTTGGGGGAGCG
>CAYMWZ010000023.1:0-19142 GCA_964394385.1 uncultured Nitrospinaceae bacterium
CATCCAGGCCGCCGCGCGCTCCGCCGTGCGGCCGGGAGCGACGGGCGGAGAAATGTACGAAAAGGCCCTGGCCGAGCATGTCAAGTGCCCCCACAAGGGGGAGATCGTCTTCCTCGCGCACGGGATGGGCATCATCCAGCACGAGGCCCCCCACCTGACCTCCACCGGCGTCGTCCCCTACCCCGGGACCTACGAGAACCGCCCCCTCGAGGCGGGGATGGTCCTCTCCATCGAGACCGACATGAAGAACCCCGAGGTGGGCTTCGTGAAGCTCGAGGACACAATCGTCGTCACCCGGGACGGCTGGGAGGCCTACGGCGACTCGGGCCGCGATTGGACGATGGGAGGATCCTGAGGCTCTCCTCCCTCATGGGGAATCTTCCCGGATGAAACCCCCGAGCCGCCCGCCGAGCCCGCCCCCCTACTTCCGTCCCACCCTCGACTACCCGGAGTACCCTTTTCACGGGCTCCTGCGCAGCGCGTTTGAGCGGTTCCCCGAGCACCTGGCCCTGGTGGACGGAGAAGCGGAGCTCACCTTCCGGGAGCTGGAGGGCCTCTCCAACGCCTGCGCCCGCGCCCTCCTCGCGGCCGGCATCGGGCCCGGCGACCGGGTGGCGCTCTTTCTCCCCAACTCGGCCGAGTTCGAGATCGCCTTCTTCGGCGCCTCCAAGGCGGGCGCCGTCGCGACCCCCCTCAACCCCTCCTACAAGGAGGAGGAAACCCTCCACCAGCTCCACGATTCGGGGGCGCGCCTTCTGGTGGCCAACGCGGAGGGGGCCGCCATTGCCAAGAAGATCCGGGGCCGCCTTCCGGACCTTTTCGAGATCGTCGCCACCGAAGAGGGCGGGGGGGACCTCCCCCGCTTCGCGGAATGGATCCGGGCGCACCCTCCCTCGCCCCCGCCCGAGCCCCCCATCAACCCCTCCGAGGACCTGATCGCCCTCCCCTACTCCAGCGGCACGACGGGCCTCCCCAAGGGGGTCATGCTGACCCACCGGAACCTGGTCGCCAACTACCACCAGTTCGTCGCCAACCACCGGATCACGGAGCGGGACGGCGGCCTCATCTTCCTCCCCCTCTACCACAGCTACGGGACCATGCTCATGGGAGGGCTCGTGCTCGCGGGGGCGAAGCAGGTCCTGATGCGCCGGTTCGAGGTGGGGGAGGCCCTCGGCCTCGTCGAGCGCCACCGGCTCACCCTCTTCTACGGGGTCCCCCCCGCCCTCCTGGCCATCGCCCACCATCCCGGCGTCGAGGAGCACGACCTCTCCTCGCTCCGCTACATCATGAGCGGGGCGGCGCCCCTCCCGCCCGAGGTCCGGCGGCGGGTCGAGGAGCGGACCGGCGTGCTCACCTTCATGGGCTACGGCTTGACCGAGACCTCCCCGGTCACCCACATGAACCCGGCCACCGCCGAGGGGATCGTGGAGGAGTCGGTCGGGCTCCCCGTCTCGGACCTGGAGCAGAAGATCGTGGACGCGGAGAGGGGGGAGCGGGAGCTCCCTCCCGGGGAGGCGGGCGAGCTCATCCTGCGCGGCCCCAACATCATGAAGGGCTACTGGAACGCCCCCGAGGCGACCGCCCAGGCCCTCCGCGGCGGCTGGCTCTACACGGGCGACATCGCGCGCATGGACGAGCGGGGCTACGTCTACATCCTCGACCGGAAGAAGGAGATGATCAAATATAAGGGGTTTTCCGTCGCCCCGGCCGAGCTGGAGGCCCTGCTCCACCAGCACCCCCGGGTCGCCGACGCCGCCGTTATCGGGAAGCCGGACCCCGAGGCGGGGGAGCTGCCCAAGGCGTTCGTCGTCCCGAGGGGGGGCGGGAACCTCTCCCCGGAGGAGCTCATGGCCTTCGTCCGGGAGCGGGTGGCGGGCTACAAGCAAATCCGCGAGGTGGAGTTCATCGAGGCGATCCCCAAGTCCCGGAGCGGGAAGATCCTGAGGCGCCTCCTGAAGGAGCGCGGCTGAGGGCGAGGGGCCCTGCCCCGAGGGGCGGGCGGGGCCCATGCGCCGTCGGCACGACGAACCCGGGCTGAACATGGATTTCCGTCTCAACGCCAAAAACCAGGACTTGATCGAGCGCGCGAAGGCGCTCGCGCTCGACGTGCTCGCCCCGCGCGCGGACCTCTACGACCGGGAGGCCCGCTTCCCCCGGGAGAACTTCGTCGACCTCGCCCGCGAGGGGTTCACCCGCCTCACCCTGCCGGAGGCGCTCGGGGGCCGGGCGCTGTACGAGGACCCCGTCTCCTACGCCATGGTCTTCTACGAGCTCGCCAAGGGCTGCATCAACACCGCCATGACCCTCCACATGCACAGCACGATAACGCACTTCCTCACCATCCTGGGGACCGAGGAGCAGGCGGCGCGCTACGCCGCCGCCGTGCGGGAGGGCAAGATCTTCGGCAGCCACGCGAGCGAGGAGATCGCCAGCGGGCAGTGGAAGCGCAAGCTCTCCACCCAGGCCAGGCGCGACGGAGGCGGCTATCGGATCAACGGGCACAAGTACTTCTGCTCGATGGCCGGGGAGGCGGACTACTATGTCATCTGGTGCCAGCTCGAGGACGAAGAGGATCTCACCAAGAGCCTGTGCTTCCTCGTGGCGCCCGCCGGCGCGCCCGGGTTCCGGATCGACAAGGAGTGGAACGCCTACGCCATGCGGGGGACGGCGAGCCATTCGCTGATCATCGAGAACGTCGAGGTCCCGGCCCGCGACCTCGTGGGCAAGGGGGGAGAGGCCTTCCGCCCGGACATCGTTCCGAAATTCGGCTTCGGCTACGCCGCCATCTACCTGGGCGCCGGAGGGGCGGCCCTGGACTGGGTGGTGGACTACGCCAAGCGGCGGGTGCTCCAGCCCGACAACCTCCCCATCGCCGCCCATCCCCCCATCCAGCGCCTGATCGGGGAGATGAAGATCGCCCTCGAGGGGGCGCTCCTCATGGTCCAGCGCGCCGGCTGGATCCTGGCCACCCTCGGAGCCGAGGCCGCCGTGCCCCCCATCAACGAGGCCAAGTACGCCGCCGCCGAGGCCGCCGCCATGATCACCGAGCGGGCCATCAAGGTGGCGGGGGGGGCGGGCCTCCTCCTCGACAATCCCCTCCAGCGCTTCCACCGCGAGGCCCGCGCGGGGCTCGTGATGCCCCCCAACACGGAGCGGTGCCTCCAGGTGTGCGCCCAGAGCTACCTCAAGCAATCTCCCGGCCCTTCCATCTTCTGAGGCGGCCTTCGAACTTTTCCCGGAAGGAGGATCCATGAAAAGCGGGAACGGCTCCGGCCTGTTTTTGGAGACCCTCATCGACGAGGGCGTGCGCTACATCTTTGGCAATCCGGGCACCACGGAGCTCCCCCTCATGGACGCCCTGGTGGACGAGAAGCGGCTCGACTACATCCTCTGCCTGCAAGAGGCCGTCGCCATCGGCGCGGCCGAGGGCTATGCCTTCGCCTCGGGAGGCCCGGGGGTGGTGAACCTCCACGTCGCCCCCGGCCTGGGGAACGCCCTGGGGATGCTCTACAACTCCAAGCGGGCGGGGACCCCCCTCCTGATCACGGCGGGCAACCAAGGGCAGGAGGGCCACCTCTCCGAGCCCGTCCTCTGGGACGACCTCCCCCGCATGGCCGCGCCCCTCACCAAATGGGCCTACGAGGTGCGGCGGGTGGAGGACCTCGAGCAGGCCCTCCGGCGGGCCATCAAGGTCGCCCTCTCGCCTCCCACCGGCCCCGTCTTCCTCTCCCTGCCGGGGGACGTGATGCTCGCCCCCATCGAGAAGATGGAGGGCCATCCCACGCGGATCTCGACCCGCTTCCCCGCCGCGGAGGAGAGCGTCAAGCGGGCGGCGGCGAGCCTGGCCAAGGCGAACCGCCCCGCCATCGTGGCCGGCTCCGGCGTCACCCGCTCGGACGCATCCGCGGAGGTCGTCCGCCTGGCCGAGCTCCTCGGGGCCAAGGTGTTCGGGGAGAGCGCCGCCAACACGCTGGCCTTCCCGCTGGATCATCCCCTCTACGCCGGGGAGCTCGTCCGCGTGGCGCGCCCCCTGCGCGCCCAGCTGGAGGGGATGGACCTCCTATTCCTGGTGGGGACGGAGGCCTTCATCCTCTCCTTCCCGCCGGACGTCCGCCCCGTCCCCGACGGGATGCGGACGATCCACCTCGACCTCAACCCCTGGGAGATCGGAAAAAACTTCCCCGCCGAGGTGGCCCTGCTCGGGGACCCGAAGATGACCCTCATCGGCCTCATCCGCGAGCTGGAGGTCGCCCTGGACGGGGCGGCCCGCGCCCGCGCGCAGGCGCGCCGCAAGGAGGCCGAGGCGGACGCCGCCGAGCGCCGCCGCCGCCAGGCGCCGCCCCCGCTCACCCCCGAGGCCGAGGCCCGGCGCGGCATCTCCCCCGCCGCCTTCCAGGCCGCGCTCGGCGAGGCGCTCCCGAGAGGCGCCGCCCTCGTGGACGAATCCATCACGACGGGGGGGCCCGGCCTGCGCCGCGCCATCGCGGGGAAGGCCGGCTCCATCTTCGGGATGAAGGGGGGCGGGATCGGCCTGGGGCTCCCCACGGCCGTCGGGGTGAAGACGGCCATGCGCGAGCGGCCGGTGGTGTGCGTCTCCGGGGACGGATCGGCCATGTACACCATCCAGTCCCTCTGGACGGCCGCCCGCTACGGCCTGGGCGCCCTGTTCATCATCGCGAACAACGGCAGCTACCGCATCCTCAAGGAGCGCGTCTTGAACCTCCAGGGCAAATCGCAGGAGCTGCGCCGCTTCGTCGCCATGGACCTCAGGGAGCCGGAGATCAGCTTCCCCCGGGTCGCCGAGGCGATGGGGGTCTCCTCGCTCCGGGCGGAGACGGCCCGGGAGCTCAAGGCGGGGATGAAGGCGGCCCTCGCCTCGGGCAAGCCCCACCTCATCGACGCCGTGATCCAGAACGAGGAGCTGTAGCGCCCCCGGGGCCCCTATCCCACCCCCATCTTCTGCGCGAACGCTTCCAAAGCCCGCTCGAAGCAGGCCATCGGGGCCCGCGCGACGCCGGCCCCCACCTGGCCCACCCCGGCCTCGCGGTGGGCGATGCCGGTGTTGATGAGGGGGGCGACGCCGGTCTCCACCACCTTGCGGATGTCGATGCCGGTGGGCACCCCCGCGAAGTCGAGGGAGGGGAGGGTCCAGTCCCGGTTCCGCCCGGCCGTGATCTCGTACATGGCCTGGGTGGCGCGCATCGCGTCCGCCGCCCCCCCCGCCCCCACGAAGCCGGCCACGGCCGGTGAGGCCGCCATGGCGAAGCCGCCGAGGCCAACCGCCTCGACGATGGCGGAGTCCCCCATGTCGGGGTTGGCGTCCCGCTCGCTGAAGCCGGGGAAGTAGAGCCCCCGGGGCATCTCGACGGGGGCGGTGAACCAGGCGTCCCCCGTCCCGCTCACCCGGATCCCGAAGTCCGTCCCGTTGCGGCTCATGGCGGTGACGATGGTTGAGCCCTCGACCCCCCGGGCGGGGTCCATGATCGCCTTCCCCATCGCCATCGCGACGTTCAGGAAGAACTGGTCGTTTCCCGAGATGAACTCCAAAATGGCGGCGAGCCGCTCTCTCTCCCCCGCGGTACGGGCCAGGGCGGGGGCGATCTCCCGGAGGAGGAGGCCCGTCGAGGCCGCGTTGCGCTGGTGCATCTCATCCCCCATGGAGAGCCCCCGCGCGACGATCCCCTTCAGGGGCACCCCTCCCCGGCTGCGGAGCGCCTCCGAGAGCGCCGGCCCCAGCGTCCCGGCCAGCCACCGCAGGCGGCGGAGCACCTCGGCGTCGTTTCCCCCGAAGCGCATCACCTTCCCCAGGCCCTCGTTCAGGGTGCAGAAGGCGCGGTTCCCGAACCGGCGGTTCTCGACCACCATGACGGGCATGCCGCGGGTGGTGACGCCCGTCATGGGGCCCACGGCGGCGAAGTGGTGATTGGGGTGGAAGGCGATCCCGCCCGAGGCGGCGAGCCGCTCGGCGGCGGCCAGGTTCTCCGCCCATCCCTCGAGGACGGCGGCCCCCGCCACCGCCCCGCGAAGCGGGCCGCACATGCGGTCCCAGGCGATGGGCGGGCCGGCGTGCAGGAGGACGCGTTCGTCGAGCCCTGCGATCAGCTCGCCCGCCGGGCGCACGTCGACGAGGACGGGATCCGCCTCGAAGACCCGCCGCAGGACCTCTTGGTTCGCCTCTTCGATGCGGCCCATCCGGGCTCCCTCGCGCCGCTCGCGCGGGCTCAACCGCCCCCCCAGCGTGTCTCGCGGAGATTCTCGGCCACGATGCTCCCCCCCTTCACCACGTAGCGCTTCTCGGGCTGGTCGATGATGACGTCGGCGTAGTTCTCAGTGTCCAGGACCACGAAATCCGCCGCCCGTCCCGGCCCCAGGCCGTAGCGATCCGATATGCCGAGGGCCCGGGCGGCGTTCTCCGTGAAGAGGCGGGGGATGGCGCCCCGGTCGGCGGAGCCGCTCATGTGGGCGGCGCAGGCGAGGAGGAGGCCGATCTCGAGCAGATCCCCGTTCCCCGACGGGGTGAAGGCGTTGCGGATGTTGTTCGAGGCGATGGCCACGTTGGCCCCCGCCCGCAGAAGATCCTTCACCCGGGTGAGGCCCCGGAAGCGGGGGGGGACGGGCCCCCGCCCGCAGAGGAAGAGGTCGGTCGCCGGAAGCGGCATCACCGTGATCCCCGCCTCGACGATGGCCTCGATGACGCGGGCGGCCGCCCCGTCGCTCATGCTCCCCAGGGAGGTGAGGTGGCCCGCGGCCACCCGGCCCTGGAGGCCGGACGCGAGGGTGCGGCGGGCGACCGATTCGATGCGGCGGTCCCCGGGGTTGTCGGAGAAGTCGAGGTGCAGATCCACGCCGCAGCCGAACTCGGCGGCCATCTCGAACACGATGTCCAGGTGGCGCTCGGCGTCGAGGTCGTTGTAGGGCACCCCGCCGACGAGGTCCCCCCCCATGCGCATCGCCTCGCGCATGAGCTCGCGCGTGCCCGGCTGCTGCTCGATGCCCTCCTGGGGGAACACCACGAGCTGGAGGTCGGCCCGCCCCCGCCAGGCCTCGCGCAGCTCGAGCGCCGCCTCCATCCCCTTGAGCCCGACGATCGGGTCCACCTCGACCTGGGCCCGGACCCAGGTGGTCCCGTGCCGGAGGAGGAGGCGAAGCGCCCGCTCCGAGCGCTGGCGGATGTCCTCCTTCGTGACCGAGCGCTTGAGGTCGAGGGTGATGGCGATGGCGTCCTGCAAGGTCCCCGAGAGGTTGGGGCGGCGCTCCTCGAGGAAAGCCTTGTCCAAATGGATGTGGCTCTCGACGAAGGCGGGGAGGACGACGCGCCCCCCAAGGTCCACGGCCTCCGCCCCCTCCGGCGGCGGCTGGCCGGAGGGCTCAACGGAGGCGAAGCGCCCCCCCCGCACCGCCAGGTCCACGAGGGGGCCCTCGGCGCCCACCCGCGCCCCGCGGAACACGAAGTCCGCTGGCGGCCCCTGCGCCATCCTCCCTCCCTTCGCGCGGCGACCCCCGGGGCCTCTCCACCCCTCCCGGGGGCCGCCTGAGCAGAAAGCGGAAACACACCTGAAACAAGGAAGCGTTATCATCCGCCCGCCGAAAAGTGCGATCAAGCCACCCAGGCAGAGGATGCCGCCCCCTTGACCGGGGGCGTCGGACGTGAGAATAATCGGCTTTTCCGGCAACTTGCGGCCCGTCGGACCCCCAGAGGGATTTGGGACCGCACTCAAGCCGACAGCGCGGAACATCGTTGGTCCTTCCCGCGGGAGCCTCAGGGCCTCCTCCGAGGGCTCCCCCACTTGGTGTATAAGGAATGACAGGTCTCACCCTCCGGAACATCATCGAGCTCTCCTTCAACAGCCTCTCCTACGCGGCGCTCCTTTTCCTTCTGGCAAGCGGGCTCTCCATCATCTTTGGCGTCATGCGGATCGTGAACCTCGCCCACGCGGCGTTCTTCCTCCTCGGGGGCTATGTCGCCCTCTCGGTCTACCGGACCATCGGCACCGCGCTCTGGACCCTCCCCGTGGCGATGGTCATCGGGGGGGCGGTCGTCGCAGGCTTGGCCATGATCGTCGAGCGCTACTTCCTGCGCCGCCTGGGACAGGACACCCTGGCCCAGGTGCTCGTCACCATCGGGTTCGCCTTCATCCTCTATGACGCCACCTTCCTCGTCTGGACCGGGGACAACTTCATGCTCCACCGGCCCTGGCCCCTGGACGACAGCACGGTCATCGGCGGCATCTCCTTCCCCCGCTACCGCGCCTTCATGATCCTCTCGGCCGTCATGGTGTGGGCGATCCTCTACTTCGCCATCGAGCGGACCCGGGTCGGGGCCATCGTCCGCGCCACGGTGGACGACCCCCAGATGGCCCGGGGGGTGGGCATCAACACGAACGTGGTCCAGATGGGGATCTACGGCCTGGGCGTCTTCCTCTCGGCGATGGGAGGGGTGGTGGGCGGGGCCTTCCTCGGGGTGGCGCCCGGCATCGACTTCCAGGTCCTCCCCTACGCCTTCGCCGTGGTCATCATCGGAGGGCTGGGAACCCTCACGGGGGCCGTGGTGGGAAGCATCGTGGTGGGCTTCGTGGAGAACTTCGGCACCGCGCTATTCCCCGAGCTGTCCTACTTCGCGCTATTCGCGCCCATGGCCATCATCCTCGCGGTCAAGCCCACGGGGCTCTTCGGAAGGGGCTGAGGCGTGAGCGGGCTCTCCTCCGAGCTGAAGCGGATCATCTGCGTGCTCGTCGCCTTCGGCGCCCTGGCCGCCGTGACGCCCTTCCTCGACGACTACACGCAGACCATCATCACCCGCGCCCTCGTGTTCGCCATCATGGCGATGAGCCTGGACATCCTCATGGGCTACACGGGGCTCCGCTCCATGGGGCATGGAGCCTACTTCGCCTTCGGGGCCTACTCCACCGCCATCCTGATCACCCAGGTGAAGGGGGTGGGCATCTTGACCGTGTTCGGCGTGGGCCTCTTTCTCTCGTTCGTGGTGGCGGCCTTCCTGGGCCTGCTGGCCGTCCGGGCCACGGGCGTGTACTTTCTCATGATCACGCTCTCCTTCTCGATGGTGGTGTGGGGCCTCGCCTACCGCTGGCACACCGTGACGGGCGGGGATAACGGCATCGCGGGCATCGTCCCCCTTCCCGTCTTCGGGATCTCCCTGGAGAATCCCGTCGCCTTCTTCTACTTCACGTTCGCCATCTTCATGATCTGCATGGGGCTCCTCTACCTCCTGGTCAAGAGCCCATTCGGCAAGACCCTCGTCGGCATCCGCGAGGGGGAGGCCCGGATGAAGATGCTGGGCTATAATACCTGGCTGCACAAATACCTGGCCTTCGTGATCTCCGGCACCTTCGCCGGGATCTCGGGCATCCTCTGGGCGATGCTGAACCGGTTCATCGCGCCGACCGACGTGGAGCTGGTCACCTCGGTGGAGGCGCTCTTGATGGTGGCCCTGGGAGGCCCCGCCACCCTGGTGGGGCCCGTCATCGGGGCGGCGATCATCATGTTCCTGCGGTACTGGGTGAGCACCTACATCGAGCGGTGGTACATGATCCTCGGGACCACCTACATCATCACCATCCTCTACGCGCGCGAGGGGCTCCTGGGCCTGGCCGAGCGGCTGTGGTCCCGGCCGGCGGCGGAGCCGGAGGGTCCCGCGCCCGTGGCAGTCGGGCGCGCAGTTCCGAGCCTCACCACCCTAGAAGGGAGGAAGCAGTCATGAGACGAAGATGGTTCGCGGCATTCGGAGGAGCCTGCCTGACGCTTGCGCTCGGCGCGGGCGGGGCGCAGGCGGCGAGGGAGGTCCGCATCGGCTTCATCGCGCCTTTGACCGGTCCCTTCTCCCAGGTCGGCAAGGACCAAGTCAACGGCTTCATCTTGTACCTGGAGCAGAACAAGTACAAGATGGGCCCCCTGACGGTGAAGTTCTTCCCCGAGGACTACGAGGCCAAGCCCGCCCTGGGCGTGGCCAAGGCCCAAAAGCTCATCCAGCGCGACAAGGTGCACGTGTTCCTGGGCGGCCTCTTGGCCCCCACGGGCTACGCCCTGGCGCCCGTGGCGGACCAGTTCAAGCGCCCCTACCTCTCGCCGGCGCCCGCGGGCGAGGACCAGACCCAGCGCAAGAGGCACAAGTACTACGCCCGGCTGAGCTTCACGAGCGGTCAGTGCCAGCACGCCCTCGGCGACTGGGCCTACGAGCAGGGCCACCGCCGGATCGCCACCGTGGCCGCCGACTACGCCTTCGGCTACGAGAACGTCGGCGGCTTCCAGCGGGGCTTCGAGGACCGGGGCGGGAAGGTGGTGGCCAAGATCTGGCCCAAGCTGGGCACCGTTGACTTCGGCCCCTACCTCCCCCTCATCCCCCGTGACGTGGACGCCGTCTACGCCCTCATGGTGGGCCCCATGTCCCTCGCCTTCCCCAAGCAGTTCAAGGCGGCCGGATTCAAGATGGCCCTCCTCGGCGGCACGACGAGCACGGACGAGTTCATCCTCCCCAGCATGGGAGACGAGGCCCTCGGCTACGTCACGACCTCCCACTACAGCGCGGCCCTGGACACCCCGAAGAACCATGCCTTCGTCAGGGCCTTCCAGAAGCGCTTCGGGAAGATGGCCTCCTACTACGCCGAGAACTCCTTCACCGCGGCCCTCTATATCCACGAGGCCCTCAAGCGGACCGGCTACAACCCCGACAAGATCGAGGTCTGGCTCGACGAGCTGAAGAAGATCCGCGTGGACGCCATCCGGGGGCCGGTCTACCTGGACCAGTACGCCAACCCCGTCCAGAACTGCTACATCCGCAAGGTGGAGCGCGTCGCCGGCGACCGCAACAACCTGGGCGTCAAGCCCAACTCGCTGTGGAACGTCGTCATCAAGAACTACCCGGCGGTGAGCCAGTTCTGGAGGTGGACACCGGAGGAGTTCCTGAAGAATCCCGTGTACGACAAGGACTTCCCGCCCTGCAAATTCTGCGGCCAGTAGGGCGTCGTCCATGCGCCGCCGCCCGGAGGGGGCCTCCCCCCCCGGGCGGCGGTTCTTTGCCCGCACCGAGCGGAGGAGAGGCGCGCGTTGGCCGAAGAAGAACCCCGGCTGGAGCTCCGAAACGTCTCCAAGCAGTTCGGCGGCCTCCATGCCGTCGAGGAGGTGAACATGCGCCTCCAGGCGGGGGACCGCCGGGGGATCCTTGGGCCGAACGGGGCGGGGAAGACCACCCTCTTCCACCTGATCACGGGAGTCCTGCCGGTCTCCTCGGGCGAGATTCGGCTCTTCGGCCAGGACGTCACCACCTGGCCCACCCACCGCCGCGTGGCGCTGGGCATGGCGCGCACCTTCCAGATCACGAGCCTGTTCCCCCGCCTGAGCGTCCTGGACAACGTGCTGCTCGCCGTCCAGGGCCTTCGGCCCATGAAGATGGTGATGTTCAAGCCCCTCTCCCGCTACAAGGATGTCTACGGGAAGGCGGAGGGCCTTCTCGAGCGGGCCAACTTCTGGCACCTCAGGGACCAGCAGGTCCGCAACCTCTCCCACGGCGAGCAGCGCCAGCTGGAGGTTGTCCTGGGGCTGGCGAGCGAGCCCAAAGTGCTCCTCCTCGATGAGCCAAGCGCGGGCCTCGCCACGGGGGAGTCCCGCGAGATGGCCCGGTTCCTCAATTCGCTGGACCCAGACCTCTCCATCCTCATCATCGAGCACGACCTGGATGTCCTCTTCGGCGTGGTCTCCCACATCGCCGTGCTGCACTACGGCAAGCTCTTGACCGAGGGGCCGAGCGAGGAGGTGCGCAACGACCCGCAGGTCCAAGAGATTTATCTCGGGAAGGGATGAGGAACGTGCCGGCGCTCCTGGCCGTCGAGGACATCCACACCTACTACGGGGACTCCTACATCCTCCAGGGCTTAAGCCTCGAGGTCGGGGAGGGGGAGGCGCTCGGCGTCCTCGGCCGCAACGGCATGGGGAAGACCACCCTCATCAACTCCATCATGGGTTTCGTCCCGCCGAAGCAAGGGAAGATCGTCTTCAAGGGCCAGGACATCACCCACGCCCCAAGCTACGAGACCTCCCTCCTGGGGGTCGGCCTCTGCCCCCAGGGGAGGCGGGTCTTCCCCACCCTCACCGTCCGGGAGAACCTGCTGGTGGCCCATCAGACGCACGAGGGCGGGCGCTGGGACTTCGAGGCCGTCTACCGGCTGTTTCCGCGCCTGGGCGAGCGGGCGAACCAGCGGGCGGGCTCTCTCTCGGGGGGCGAGCAGCAGATGCTCGCCATCGGGAGGGCGCTCATGACCAACCCCTATTGCCTCATCCTGGACGAGCCCTCCGAGGGCCTCGCCCCCCTCATCATCCAAAACCTGGGGGAGGCGATCCGGAAGCTCAAGGAGGAGGGCCTCTCCATCCTTCTCGTCGAGCAGAACGCGCCCTTCGCGATCAAGGTCGTTGACCGCGTGAACGTCATCACGAAGGGGAAGGTGGTCTACGACGCCTCGCCCCAGGAGCTCTGGGCGAACGAGAGAATCAAGAAGGTCCACCTCGGCATCGGCTGAGCGGCCCCCTCAGCGCCGCTCCCGCCCCGCCTTGGCGATGGCCAGGGCCACGCGGTCGGGGGAGAGGGGAAGCTGCCTGAAGCGCACCCCCACCGCGTCGTAGACCGCGTTGGCGATGGCGGCCGCCGTCGGAACGGTGACCTGCTCTCCCGCCCCCTTGGCCCCGTAAGGGCCGTTCGAGTAGGGGTCCTCGACGATCATCCCTTCGATGCGGTCGGGCACGTCCGCCACCGTCGGGGCCAGGTAGCCGTGCATGTCGGGGTTCGCCATGCGCCCCCCGCGCTGGACGATCTCCTCCATCAGGCAAAAGCCCAGCCCCATGTACACCCCTCCGTCGATCTGCTGAAAAACGCCCAGAGGACTGATGGCCTTTCCCACGTCGTGGGCGGCCCAAACCCCGGCCACCTCGATCTCCCCCGTCTCCGGATCCACGAGCACCTCGGCCACCTGGGTGCCGAAGCCGTACACCTCATAGGGCTCCCCCTGGCCCGTCTCCTTATCCGTCTTGGCCGGGGGCGGAATGTTGTCGGCCACGCCGAGGACCTTGAGCTCATCGGCGATATAGGCCTTCGCCAACTCAGCCAGGGTCAACGTCGTCTCGGGGTGGGAGCGCGAGCGGACGACGCCTCCCTCGATCTCGAGGTCCTCGGGATCCGCCTCGAGGAGAATCCCCGACAGGCGCAGAATCTCCCTCCGCGCCCGCAGGGCGGCCTGATAGACCGCCTTCCCTCCCTGCATGGTGATCCGCGAGCTCGAGCTGGTGCCCCCGAAAGGATCGATGGCCGTATCGACCGCGTCCATCCGGAAATACTCGTAGGGAACGCCGATCGTCTCGGCCGCGATCTGGCAAAGCACCGTCTTGCTCCCCTGGCCGAAGTCGACCACCCCCGCCGCAACCTGGATCTTCCCCTCGGAGGTGAGAAACACGTGCGCCTCGGCCGGCGAGTAGGCGTTGCCGGTCCCGTAGAGGCAGCTCGCCACGCCAATGCCGCGCAGCCGCCCGTCGGGGGCGCGGCGGCCGCCGTTGCGGCGCTCGCCCCAGCCGGATGCCTGCTCCGCCTTCGCGAGGGTCTCCATGAGGCCCACGCTCTCCGTCAGCCGCTGGTTCCACGGGGTCCGCGAGCCAATCCGGAGCCCGTTGATGCGCCGCAGCTCGATGGGGTCGATCTCGAGGGCGAGCGCGATCTGGTCCATCTGTTGCTCGCAAGCAAAATGCACCTGGGGACACCCCGGCCCCCGCATCTGCCCGCCGTAGGGATGGTTCGTGTGGACGCAGTAGACGTCCACCCGCACGTTGGGCACCTGGTAGGGGCCCAGCGCGTGATAGGTGGCGCGCTTGAAGGCGGGCGGGTTGTCGCCGCCGTTGGCGGCGTAGGCGCCCTTGTCGAGCCAGACCTCGACCTCAGCGGCGACCAGGCGGCCGTCCTTGGTCGCCCCCGTCCGGGTGCGGATGATGGAGGCGTGCCGCTTCGCCGAGGCAATCATGCTCTCCTCCCGCGAGTAGACGAGCTTCACGGGACGTCCGGCGGCCCGGGCGAGCAGCGCGACGCGGAGGCACACGTCCACGCTGGCCTCGCTCTTCCCCCCGAAAGCTCCCCCCGGCAGGGTCTGGACGAAGCGCACGGACGCCTCCCCTTTCAGGCCCAGCACACGAGCCGCGTTCTGCCGCACGAGGAAGGGCTGCTGGGTGCAGCCCCAGATCTGAAACCCCCCGCCGGGCAGGGGACTGGCGCAGGCGGCCTCGACCTCCAGGTACAGATGCTCGATGGAGGGGGTCCGATACTCGTTTTCGATGATGACGTCGGCGGCCCGGAAGCCCGCCTCCACGTCGCCGTTGCGGATCTTGGCGTGATTGAGGAGGTTGCCGTCCGGCCACACGAGGGGGGCCTCCTGCGCCACGGCCGCCCGCGGATCCTCCACGACCGGCAGGGGCGCGTACTCCACCCGGATCCGGCGCAGGGCCTCCTCGGCGGCCTCGGCCGTCTCGGCGGCGACCAGCGCCACCGCCTCACCCATGTAGCGCACCCGCTCGCGGGCGATGAGGGGGGTGGCCCGCCGGTGGGGGAGCATGCGCGGCTCCTCCGGGAGATCGGCCCCGGTGAGGAGGGCCGCGACGCCGGGCACCCGTCGGGCGGCCCCGGCGTCCACCGAGAGGATGCGGGCGTGGGCGTGCTCGCTCCGCAGGACGCGGCCCACGAGCATCCCCGGGAGTCGGAGGTCATCGAGATACATGGCCGCGCCGGAGGCCTTCTCGGGCGCGTCCAAAAAAGGAAAGTTGACGCCGACCGAGGCGCCCCCCATGTCTTTGGCTTCCGCCATCAGCCGCTCCCCCCCGCAATGGGCACCTTTGGAGACTCCCGTGAGCCTCAAAAAAGCAATCTACCGCCGCCCCTCCCCTTTGTCCACGGGAGGCCGCCGGATGGAACCCGAGACCGGCCATCCGCCCATGGGAGAGAGGCGGGGGGCCTCTCCTCCCCTCCTGATCGAGCCGTTAAGGGATGGGAGCACCCCCCGAGAGGGGTTGCGGATTACCGCATAAAAGGATTGACTGAGCTCCACGAATTAGCGCAGCATTGGCCCCCGCGTTCGGGCCCGGTTCCTCTGGGGCTCCCTTGGGGAGCGAGCCGTGGGCACCATCAACATCGAGAACATCGAGCCCGGCATGGTGCTGGCGGGCGACGCCAAGGCCCGCAACGGCCGCGTTCTCTTGCGCGCGGGAAAAACCATCACCGAAAAGCACATCGAAACCTTCAAGGCGTGGGGGGTGACGGAGGCCGACGTCGAAGGCATCACGAAAGAAGACCTGGCCGCCTCGGCGGCCGCGCAAGCGGACCCGAAGCTCTTCGAGAAGGCCGAGAGGATGACCCGGGCCCGGTTCCGCCACACCGACCCTAACCATCCGTTCGTGGACGAGCTCCAGCGGCTGTGCACCTTCCGGGCCCTCAAGATGCTGAACGGGGCGGGGTCCTGATGGCCCTGAGCTTGCGCCAGCTGATCGGAGCGGAGGAAAACGTCCCCTCCCTTCCCATGATCTTCCACCACCTCAACGAAGCGGTGAACAACGCGCGCAGCTCCATGCGGGAAATCGCCGAAATCATCAGCACGGACCAGAGCCTCTCCGCCCGGCTCCTGAAACTCGTCAACAGCGTGTTCTTCGGGTTCCCCTCCAGGATCGAGACGATCTCCCACGCCGCCACCATCATCGGCATCCAGCAGCTTCGCGACATGGCGCTCGCCACCACCATCATCCAAATGTTCCGGGGGATTCCCGCCGAGCTGCTGGACGCCAAGGCCTTCTGGCGCCACAGCATCGCCTGCGGGATCGCCGCCCGGGTCCTGGCCTCCTACCATCAGGAGCCCAACGTGGAGCGGTTCTTCGTCGCCGGCCTCCTCCACGACATCGGCCACCTCATCATCTACCGCCGGAACGCCGGCCAGGCGAAGGAGGCCCTCGTTCGCTGCGCCCAGAGCGGGGAGCTGCTGTACCAGGTCGAGCGCCAGATGATGGGCTTCGACCACGCCGACGTGGGGGGGCTCCTGCTGAACCACTGGCGCCTGCCCCAGAGCCTGGAGGAGGCGGCGAAATTCCACCATCGGCCCAGCCGGGCGCCCCGCTTCCCTCTGGAGAGCGGCGTGATCCACGTGGCGGACCTGATCGCCAACGCCCTGCAGATGGGGAGCAGCGGCGAGCGCTTCGTGCCCCCCCTGGACGCCCGGGCGTGGGAGGGGCTCCGCCTCTCCGTGAGCATCCTGTCGCCCACGATACAGCAGGTGGAGCAGCAGTTCGCCAACACCGTCTCCTTGTTCCTCGAGGATGACAAGCGATGACGAGAGAAACCTCCCGCCCCCAGGACCTGCAGGACCGTCTAGAGTACATGGAGGAGATGAACCGCTGGACCCTCGAGACGCTCAACATGGTGTCCTCACTGAGCGATTTCCAGGCCACCGTGAGCGGGGGACGCGGGCCCTCCCAGATCCTCGCCGAAACGAAGCTCCGCTTGACCCGGCTCATGCCGTTCGAGGCCATGGCGTTCTACACCGTCAACGAAGAAGACCAAAGCTTCACCCTGGCCGACTGCGAGCCCGAGTCCGCCCGGGAGAACCTCCGCGCCGAGGCCGACCGCCTGATCCGGGACGGCACCTTCGCCTGGTCGCTCTACCAATTCCGCGCGGTGATGGTGCCCGCGAGGGAAAAAGACAAAAGGCTCCTGCTCCACGTCATGTCGACGAAGTCCCGAACCCGCGGCATGTTCATCGGCGTGCTGGCCGGAGACGGAAAACATATCTACGACACCACGCTGAACCTCCTCTCCATCGTACTGCTCAACTGCACCAACGCCCTGGAAAGCTACGAACTCTACCGGATGATCCACGACCACAACCTCTCGCTGGAGAAGACGGTGGAGGAGCGGACAAAGGAGCTGCAAATCGCGCGCATCCGGGCGGAGGAGGCCAACCGGGCAAAGAGCGAGTTCCTCTCCAACATGAGCCACGAGCTCCGCTCGCCCCTCAACGCGATCATCGGCTTCAGCGACGTCCTGCTGATGGGTTCCAATGACGGGGAAACGCTCAACCTTCTCTCGAAGATCAAAGACGCGGGGAAGTACCTCGCCCGCCTGATCGAAGACCTCCTCGACCTGGACAGGATCGAGGCGGGGACGGTGCGCCTGGACCTCCAGGAGATCTCCCTGAACAAGCTCATCGCCTCCACGGTGGAGAGCCAGATCGCGCAGCTCCCCAAGGGATTCTCCCTGGAGTGCTCGCTGGATCCGGCCTGCGGCGAGATCACCTGCGACCCCACCCGGATCCGCCAAGTGCTCCTGAACCTGCTCGACAACGCCATCAAGTACTCGCCCAAGGGAGGGACTATCCGGATCCAAACCTCGGCGACCGAGGCCGAGGTCCGGGTGAGCGTCAAGGACGAGGGCATCGGGGTCGACCCCGCGGATCAGAAGGTCATCTTCGAGCGGTTCCGCCAGCTCGAGTCCGGCCACACGCGCCGGGCCGGCGGGCTGGGCATCGGCCTGAGCCTGGCCCAAAAGCTCCTCTCCCTGCACGGAGGGCGGATCTGGGTCGAGAGCGAGGCGGGAGAGGGAAGCAACTTCACCTTCGCCCTCCTCCGGCCCATGGCCGCCAAAGAGCTGCCCGGCGGCGCCGGACGCGGCCTCCACGGCCGCCCGGAGGAGGGCGGGGAGCCCTGGTCCGGCCGGACCATCCTCATCGTCGACGACCTGGAGGACTACCACAAGCTGATGAAACTCCTCATGCACCAGGCGGGCCGGATCGTCTCCGCCTTCAACGGCGAGGAGGCGATCCAGGCGGCGAAAGAGGAGCGGCCCGACCTCATCCTGATGGACCTGCGGATGCCGGTGCTCGACGGCTTCGAGGCCATCGGGCGGATCAAGGCCGACCCGGCCACGCGGGAGATCCCCATCGTGGGCCTGAGCGCCCAGGTGATGAAGGAGGACCGCGACAGGTGCCTCCGCGCGGGGGCCCAGGGCTACATCACCAAGCCCATCGATCTGGACGCCCTCCGGCAGGAGATCCAGCGGATGTTCCGCTGAGGGCCGCGAGGCCCCCTCAGCGCGAGCCGGCGATGGCGACCGCGCCGGCCACGGCGAGGAGGGCGCCGGCCACCACCCTCCAGGTGATGTGCTCCTGCTTGCGGAAGAACATCCACGAGAAGATCAGCACGAAGAAGACCGAGAGCCGGTTGATGGGGACCACGGCCACGACGTCGCCCACCTTCACGGCCGTCCAGAAGAGCATCCCGGCCGCGAAGTTCAAGACGCTGCCCCAGACGGCGCGGAGCGCCGCCCCGCGCTCCCAGCCCCCCGCCGACCGCTCCTCCACCCAGCCCCGGCCCAGGAGATGGAGGCCCGCCCCCAGCCCCACCGACAGGGCAAGCCCGAACGAGGCCGAGGGGATGTAGAAGAACCCGAGCTTCCGCAGGGTGGGCGTCAGGGCCATGCACATGGCCCCCAGGACGGAGACGAGATAGAGGCGGAGCGGCACCCTCACGGGGGCGGCCCCGCGCTCCCGGACGAGGAGAAAGGCCCCGGCCAGGATCCCCAGCGTGCCCAAGGCCACCCCCGGGCCCAGGCGCTCGCCCAGCGCCGCCACCGCCAGGATGGCCGACCAGAGGGGCATCGTCTGGGCCATCACCTGGGTGCGGGCGAGGCCGATGTAGGTGATCGAAAGATAGCTCAGATAGCGGCCCAGGAAGGGCCCGAAGACCCCCACCATCGCGAACCAGAACACCCCCATGAGGGGCCAGCGCTCGACCCCCTGCGAGGCGAGATAGGCCAGGACGGCGCAAAGACAGATGGTGGCGTTGACGATGATGGTGGCGGCCGAGGGGGTGAGCCGGCGGAGGGCGTCCCGGTAGAAGATCTGGGCGGCGGCGAAGGTGAAGGCGGAGAGGAAGGCGAGAAGGTTGGGATTCCAAGAATCGAGGAATTCCATCCACCGCTCTGGGAGAGGGCCGAGGACAACCGCCGCAGGAGCCCGATTATCGCACGCGCATCCCTCCCCCGCCACGGGAGCGGCCCCGCCCCCCCCGCCGGGCGAGGGTCTCCCCGAGCCTTCCTAGACGGCGACCGTCCCGCCGAAGAA
>CAYMWZ010000024.1:0-18635 GCA_964394385.1 uncultured Nitrospinaceae bacterium
CTCGGGTCGTCCGGCTCCAGATAAAACTCCGCGCTCCGGTAGTAGTCCACCGCCCGGAGCCAGCAGTTCTTCGCCGTCTGGATGTGGCCGGCCCTCTCCGTCCCGTCCCCCCGCTTGTGGTTGAACTCCGCCACCCGGAGCCATTCCTGATGCCAGCTCTCCCTGTCGGGGATCATCCGGCTCGCCGCGAGGAAGCACTCACTGACGGCGCCGCCGCCCTCCTGCGTCTCGCCCAGCGCGCGACGGAATTGATACGCGAAATGAGGATGCTCGGGCCAATGATGCCAGCCGTAGGGTTCGTAGTGGGGCTCACGGGTCTCCGTGATCTGATCGATGAGATTCTTCTCCATGTCGTTCCCCCTCCCTCATGGCCGACAGAAGCGATATGCTTCCTGACCTTAAGCACGGATGCGGAGTAGGTTAAAAGACCGATACTCACAAGAATTGACCATCGCGGGCAATTCGCCAACGCTTTTCACACAGCGGCAGCATCACCAAAATTCATAGAACGCTGTCCTGGTCCACCGATTTTTCGGCCTTAAAATTCGGCCGATTTTCATCCCGATGGTCGAGCCTTTTGTGGTACTCGTCACCAAACCCCTGACCCATTCGGAAACGGAAGGGTCCCATTCTGTGACGGAGATACACCCTCCCCACGCTTCATCCTACGTCTTCTCAACGTATTCACTACGCGGCGCGCTTCAGAGCGACGACCAGCAGGTGCTTTTTCCCCGCGTAATAGCTGATCCGAAGCCGGACAACGGCCTCAGGTTCTCCCGCAACGGGAGCCTGGGGAGAGGCGCGCAGGGTGAACTGGTCTTGCCCCGCCGATCAGAGCGCAACCAGCCCTAGACCGCTGGATCCCTCAACGTTTTCCCCATTTCTTCTGCTCGACCGTCTGCTCCTCGATCTCGTAGTACTCGTCGAGGCCGATGAGAGTCTCGATCTCGTGCCGGGCAGCCATGCATTCCTCGTGTGTCATGCCCGTGTAGTCTCCGGTTTTCTTGATTTCTTGAAGCGCCTTCTTTGCAAAGTGGAAGCTCACGAGGAGGTAGTTCAGGGCGTCGATGCAGGCCCCGTAGCCCATCTCTTCGAGTTGTTTGGCACTGTAGAGCGGCCTGCCGTCGCGATTCCCGCGGCTTTGGACGTACACCAGGGGTATCCTCGATTTCTTCGGCGCCTCCACTGTCTCCTTGTGGTTCCGGGGGAAGAGCATACCCATGTCGGCGCCCACGTCGGCGGCCTTGTTAATGCGCTTGATCGCCTCGCCTAGTCCCATGAACCGGCAGGTGTCCGACCGGGCGATGATGAGGAAATCCTTGTCCATCCGGTCGCGCTCGATGCAAGAGAACTTGATCTTGTCCACGAACTCATTCACCGAAACCGCATGCGCGACGTATTTGTGGTAATGCGCCCGCTTCGGGTAGAGCTGGTCTTCGACGTGGATGCCGGACACCCCCGCACGGATGAACTCCCGCACGGAGCGCATGGCGTGGATGGGCTCTCCGAAGCCGGCGCCGCCGTCCGCCACCAGAGGGATAGACACTGCGGCGGCGACCTCTCCCGCCACACGAACCTGCTCGTCCATGGTAAGCATGGGCTCGGTCGCACAGCGAGAGCCGCCCGTGACGAATCCGCCCGTGTAAACCGCCTCGAAACCTAGGTTTTCGATGAGGCGGCCGCCCAGCGGGTAGTAGGCCACCGGAAGGTAGATGAACGGTCTCCGCTTGAGGAGGGACCGGAGTTTCGCGGTCGGTTTTCTCATGACGCCTCCATGCAAGGAAAATTTCTCACGCGCGCGCCGCCGCTTTCCCACGCCGCCTTCGGATAGACACAGGGATCTTCCTATCTCGACGACAGGACGCGTTCTGTCGCGCACTGGAGCAGTGAAGTCAGGCGGTTCAGGTCCGGCTGCCGTTCGATCGAGAGGAGCAATTCGGCGACCTGTTCGGCCCTTCCGCGTTCCAGAGAAGGAGCCGTGAGGTCGTAGAATTTCTGGAGCACATCCTCCTCGGAGGGCCGGTTCTCCGGGTCCCCGCGGCAGAAATCCACCTGCTCGTCCAACTCCCGCCCGTCTCGGAGGTGGAAGGTGACGCGGCAGGGCTTCTTCTCATGATAGATGGCCGTGAGCGCGGGGTCGGCCTGCACATCGGTCGCCCGCGCCAGCCGCACCAGCTCCGGGTCGCGCAAGGAATCCCCCTCGAAGTCTGCGGGGAGAATCTTCCCCCGCTTGAGGGCGACCGCCATGGCGTAGCCCAGGTGAAAGATCATCTTGGCCGGGGGGGCCACCTCGAAATCCCACCCGCATTGGATCTTGGTGATCTCTCCCGCCCGGACGAGCACACGCTCGACGTCCTCCGTCCGGAGGCCGTGGGCGTCCCTCAGGTTCAGGGCGGCGTCAATCCCCGTCTGGCTGCTGTGGCAGGTCGGGTAGAGCTTGATCGAGGTGTCCGTGAGCAGGTAGCGCTCCCCCAAGCCCTCTGTGAGCCGCTCGGGGTGCGCCCCGTCGCTGGTCATGGCGAAAAACCCGCCGTCGGCCGCCTCGATGGGATTCGAGGAGCCCCGGAATCCCTCCCCTGCAAGCAGGGCGGAGACCACCCCGTTGCGCGCTGCCGTCCCCGCCGCGAGGTAGAGCTCCATCCCGGAGCCTTCGGTGAAGGCGAAGCTCCCGGACGCCTGGGCCGCGGCCGCCGCCAGGGCGTGGTGGAGGATCGCCGCGCCGTGCTCGAACGCGCGCGAGGCGGCCGCAGCCGCCCCGAAGGAGCCGCAGGTGCCCGTGGCGCGCCAGCCCCGGAGCCGGTGCTCCGCCATCCCCACCGCGACGCCCAGCCGGGCGGCCGTCTCGTAACCTGCGGCCACAGCCGCCAGGAAGGTCCCGCCGTCAGCTCCGGATATCTCGCAGGCCGCGAGGGCAGCCGGAACCACGCACACGCCGGGGTGAAGTTTCGCTTTCCGGTGCAGGTCATCGAAGATGAGGACATGGGAGAGGGTGGCGTTCGCCAAGGCGGCCGTCGCCGGATCCGACCGGACGGCCTGTCCGATGAGAGTACACGCCCCTCCTCCGGCGGACGACCGGCGCGCCGCGCCGAGGGCGACCCGTGCAGGCTCGGACCCCAAGGCACCCAGAGCGCAGCCGAAGTGGTCCAGGACGCACAGCTTCAGGAGGTCCGCCGCCTCGAGGGGAAGTTCCCTCCAGGAGAGGCCGGCAGCAAACGCGGCCAAGCGGAAGGAGCGGCTATCACCCATGGCATACCCGCGAGAGGGAAGGGGGGCGCCGCGGCCGCGGCGCCCCCCAGGGGAGTTTTCCTCTTACTGGCCGGTCAAGATCCGCAGGGAATCCCGGGTCCACTCTTCGCGCATCTTGTCCATCTCCTCGGGATCCCACCACAGGTACTTGATCTTCTTCAGGTCATCCCCCTCAAGGTTGGTGAAGTCCTTGCGCAGGGAGAATTTGCCCAAATTCGTGAAGGCCTTCTGCCCCTCGAGGCTCGAGAGCCACTCGACGAAAACCTTGCCACCCGCCGTGTTGGGGCTATTCTTCGTGACCGCCATGGGAGCGGCCAGCAGGGCCCCGCCCTCCTTGGGGGTCACTTCCCTGATCGGGGCGCCCTTGCCGCCCGGATAGGGGCCGTCGCGGCGGGTGAGCATGGAGAGGTTCACGCCGAAGTTGCGCTCGCCCGCCTGCACTTTGTTGTTCGTCGTTCCGTGGCTCTGGACCATCATCACGTCGTTGTTGCGGGCCTTTACGAACCAATCGCGGCCGAAGAGCTTGTAGATGGTGAACACGAAGTAATAGTGGCCGCCGCCGATCTTCGGATCGGGGATGGACAGCTTCCCCTTCCACTTGGGATTGTGGAAGTCCAGCCAGCTCGTCGGCACCTCGCCCGGCTTCACCAGATTGGGGTTGTAAGAGATGTTCTGGAGCCACGAGGTGTGATAGAAGTAGCCGCAATCCTTCCCCACAGCCCACTCGTAATAGTCCTTGTAATGTGGGCTGCAGAAGCGGGTGAGCTGATCGGCCCGGTTGAAAGCGAGGAACATCCCCGGGTCCGTCGTCGCGATGACATCCATGCTGACCTTGCCGGCCCGCAGCTCCTGCTTGTAGAGGTTGGCCAGCGCGCCCGACTGGCTCCGGATCACTTTGGCGCTCAGGCCGTATTTCTTGAACGCCTGGTTGAACGCCTGATTCATCGTCACCAGATCCGGCTTGAACAAGATGTCGTAGACGACGACCTCCCCCCCCTTGTTCTTGGCGGCCTCCTTCACCAGCTCCATGTTCGCCGCCATGGCGGGGGAGGCTGCGAGCCAAAGGATCGCTCCCGCCATCACCCCAATCGAAAAGCGCCTTTTCATGGAAATCCTCCTTCCTCGATGAAATGTCCCGCCAGCTTCAGGACTCCACGAGCACGCACCGGGCGGGATCCGCTGTCACGTACACGTGCATCCCCACGTCGAACGCCAGCGTGGGGTCGGAATGGACCTCCACCGAGTGGCCGGCAAGGTCCAGAAGGTACACGATCGAACCCCCCAGGAAGGTCGAGAAGGCGACCCTCGCCAGCCAATGGTTGACCGCTCCGTCCGCGGGCCGCTCCCCGTGTAGCCTGAGCGCCTCCGGCCGGATCGAAACATGCACCCGGTCCCCCGTGGGGAGCCCCTGCCGGTCCACGACGATCTCGATGCCCTCTTCCGCGCGCACCACCGTCCGGCCGCCGCGCCCCCCGGCCGGCACGCACTCGAACAGGTTTGTCGTCCCCATGAAGCTCGCGACGAAGCGGTTTCGGGGCCGGTCGTATATCTCGCGCGGCGAGCCCACCTGCTGAAGAACGCCGCGGTGCATGATGACGATCCGGTCCGATAGGGCCATGGCCTCGGTCTGGTCGTGTGTGACGTAGACCGCCGTGAACCTCAGGCGCTCCTGGAGCTCTCGGAGCTCGAGGCGCATCTGCACCCGGAGGTTCGCGTCCAGGTTGCTGAGAGGCTCGTCGAAGAGGAGCAGGGAGGGCTCCGACACCAGGCTCCGCGCAAGGGCCACGCGCTGCTGCTGTCCCCCGCTCAGCTGGGTGGAAAAGCGTCCCTCGAGCCCTTCGAGCTGGACCTGCTTCAGGGCGGCTATCACCCGACCGCGGATGTGTCCCTTGGCGACGCTCCGCGCCCGCAGGGAATAGGCCACATTCTCGAACACCGTCATGTGGGGCCAGACCGCGTAGGACTGGAAGACCATGCCGATCTCCCGCTTCTCCGGCGGGACGAAGATCCCCTCCTCGATGGCGGTCACCACGCGGTCTCCGATCAGGATCCGCCCGGCCGTCGGCCGTTCGAGGCCCGCCAAGCATCGCAACGTCGTCGTCTTCCCGCATCCGCTCGGCCCGAGGAGAGTGAGCATCTCCCCCTCCTCGACGTGCAGGGACAGGTTGTCCACCGCCCGCACCTCGTCGAAATATCTGGAGAGGTTCTCGATCGTCAGCGACGGCACTGAAAATCCGCTCCCTTCGCCGCCCGCGCGCCCGGGCGCCTCACCGGTAGACGGGCGTCACGTCCACCCGGAAAACCCACTTGAAGAGCGAAATCACCGTGAACATGATGATCGTCAGGAGAAGCGCCCCGGTGCACATGATGTTGAGCTCCCCGTCCGTCCACTGCTCGAAGATAAGGACCGGAAGCACCCGGGTGGTGTGGGTCGTGAGGAGGACGGCAGCACTGATCTCGCGCAGATAAATGATGAAGAGGAGAATCCAGGTGGAGGAGATCCCCGGCCGCAGGAGAGGCAGCACCACGTGCCCGAACGTGCGCAGCCAACTGCCTCCGTGGACCCGGCTGCTCTCCTCAAGCTCCGGGTGGATCTGGACCACGTTCGACCCCAGCGCCCGGACACCGTAGGGCATGAAGATGGTGAGGTAGGCGACCACCAGGATCCAGATTGTCCCCCAGATGGGCCACGTGATGTAGGACCATATGAGGCCCAGCCCCATGACGATGCCGGGGATCCCCACCGGCATGACGCTCACCTGCTCGAGCAGGCGCCGGCCCGGGGCCCGGCCCCGATGAATGACGTAGGCGATGACGGCGGTCATGAGAACACTGAGCGTGGCTCCTCCGGTGGAGAGGTACATCGACCGGACGATGGAGTCGAACAGGTCCGGATTCTGGAAGAAGATCCACCAGTTCGCAAGCGTCCAGGGGCCGAACTGTGGCGTGGCGTAGGGCTGGAAGCTCACCTTGATCATGACGAGGAAAGGAAGGATCACGGCGAGCAGGGCATAGAGGGCGCTCCCCCCCAGGGCAACCGGCGTGAATCTCCCCAACGAGTATAGCTTGAGGCGGAAGCCCCGTCCGCTCACGAGGGCGTAGGAGCCCTTCCGCAGAATCCACCGCTGAACGAAGATGCACACCACCGACATGACGATCAGGGAGATGGCCGCCACCGAAGCCTCGCCGTAGCGGGGCGGCGCGTAGAACGCCTTGGAATAGATGTCCGTCGCCAACACGTAGATGCGCGCCGGGAAGCCGAGGAGCGCCGCCACGCCGAAGACACCCATGGTGATGACGAAAACCAGAGTCATCCCCGAGAGGAGCGCCGGGAGAATGAGGGGGAAGGTCACTCGCGTGAGGGTGCGGAAAAGCCCTGCCCCCGAGGTGAAGGAGGCTTCTTCATAGGTGGTGTCAACGGAGCGCAGCGCCGCCGCGGTGAAGAGATACATGTAGGGCGCCATGTAGATGCCCGTCACCCAGATGATGCCCCATGAAGAGTAGACATTGATGGGGATGCCCAGCCAGAGCTTGAGCATCCCGTTGGTCGGGTTCCCCAGCAAGGTCCAGGCGAGGGCGCCGATGAAGGTGCTCGTGAAGAACGGGAGGAGGGCGGAGAGCTCCACCCAACGCTTGAAGGGCATATCCGTCTTGACGATGAGCCAGGCGAGCGGCGTCCCAATCAAGGTCGAGAGGATCACCACCCCCACGCCGATCCCCAGCGTGCGACCGACGGCGGCCCAATAGCCGGGGTTCTGGAAGACCTCCCGGAAATTCTGGAGCGTCCACGTCCCCCCCTCGCCGGGCGGAGCCGAGTGGAAGACCCCCCACACGAGCCACCCCACGGGGTAGAGCACGAGCCAAAGTGTCAGAAGGGACATGAACCCGAGAACGGCCATTTCGACCGGCGTCGTCCCCGAAGCGCGCAGCCGGCGCCAGGGAGCGCGAACGAACCGTTCGAGCGGATCGAATGCGACTGTCCCCTCGACCGCCCTCTCTCCCTCTGCCATTGGGTCCCGCTCCTCAGCGCACTGAGCCGCCCGCCTACCCCATCACTCGGCTGATGATTTGCTCCACCTCTGCGTCGGTGGCGAACTTCTTCTCCTGGATCAGCTTCTCCAGCCCGGACGCGATGCGCTCCATTTGGGCTTCGTCGGCCTTCTTCCCCATCCGGGCAACCTTGGCATCCAGGGGGCTATCTGCCCCGCGCTGGAGCGCGGTGGGGCCGTAGACGATGTGACGCTTGCTCCCGACGGTTTCGGCGCGAATGTTCTCCCACAGGAACCAGTCGCCACGCAGGATGCCCGGAATGTGCAACCCTCCATAGCTGAACATGTTGTGGCCCACGATCGGGGCGTTTTCGGATACGGGGATTTCATAGAGCTCGGACACCACTCGGCTGATCTCGGTGATCTTCTTCAGATCGATCCCTGTCTTGTATCCGAAGAAATATTCGAGTCCCACCACCACCTGCTCGAAGGCGGCGTTGCCGCACCGGTGGCCGGTGCGGTTGATGCACACATCGCAGCCCATCGCCCCCGCTCGGATCCCCTCGAAGGTGACGGCGGTGGCCAGGCCGAAATCGTCGTGGGCGTGGCAGGTGACTTCGATCTTGTCCTCGCTGGCCTCGCGAATCGTCTTGACCATCCTGGCCATCGTCTGCGGCAGGAACCAGCCGCGCGGATCGTAGACCACCCAGCGGTCAAGGCCCGCGGCGACTGCCCGACGGATTGTGTCGGGCATGACTTCGAAGCGGGGATGATCGGTGCCGAACCCGATCTTGAGTCCGCGCTCCTTCGCGTAGGCGATGCATTCCTCCATGCGCTGGAGGAATTCCTCACCCCGAAGCTGGGGATGGAGCGCCTGAGTCATGGTGTAGCCCTGCATGCCGACGAAATTCACCATATCGGCCCCGCAGTCGGCGATGCCGTCAACGTCGATTTTCCAATTGGGGAGCCAACAGCGAGCGTGCATGCCGCAGAAGAGCTTCGACCCTCGCTTCTTCAGCTCCCGGACGAAGGCCTGATGGTCCGGAAGCGAGCCGTAGCCCACCTCAGCCTCCTGAACGCCCGCCTCGTCGAGCAGTTCGGCGATGCGAAGCTTCTTGTCCATGCTGGCGTACACTCCGGGGGTGTTACCCCCGGAACGCAGAGTGTCGTCACGGATCACGATGTCGCGCGGGGCCGCAGCGCCGGCATCGGGCAATGCCTCCCGATTCGCTGGGCTGCACACCCAGCGCCCCTGATCGTCGATCAGTGCATCGCGCTGCATCGCCTCTCGATTCACCCAGGAAGGCATACCCGCCATCTCCCGACCCTTTCCTCGTCTCGTCATCGACAAACCAAAATCAGTTCGAAACGCCCGCCACACAAACAACCCGCAAGGAAAAATCCCCCTGCCGCCCCCACAGCCCAGCAACGCATGACCGGGCAGCGGACGGCCCAGCCCACCGAAAACCCAATGCCACCTTCGGCCTGAAGGAAAGCGCCGCTGGTTCAAATTCCATCGATCGACGGGGCTGTGACGTGATCAAATCACGGCCCAAGGAACCTGTCAAATCGAAATCCGAGAATTCCAGCGAATCGTCAAAAATCATGTCAATCCCTGAGGAATTGAGCAGATCTGACGATCATTTGCAATGACGAGTGCTTTTTGGAAATTTACGGCCAATTGGGGCATTTTAGGCCACATTTTGCATGGTTTTTCTCGACCAAATGCGTCTATATCCAATTGAATATAAATATCTTATGGTAATTTATCCGCGATTTTTGCCATCGTTTAGCAGCAATTTTAGAAATATCCTATTTTTCTGTCCAAAACAAGGAAAATCAAGCATACCGCCTCGCCAATTTAACATTAATCCGTCAAACGTAAACAGATTTGAATTTTTTCACCCCTTGTGGTAGCGTTCGTGAAATTTCATCGGCAGCCGTGCTCCCTGCCCCGGGCTTCGCGCGGCCCTCGCTAGACTTCGCCGCACCGCGCATCCGGCCGCTCGCCGCGAGATGGAATGGGCTTCCGATGGGCTTGGCCGTCCCCCCGGCCGACCGTGCAGAGGCGATACGCCCCGCGAGGAACGAGAGAATGGCCGACCCCAAGAGGCATGCGCACCACTCCGGGACCGGACCGCCGGAACACCAACTCCGGAACAAGCGCATCGGGCCAGCGATCGGCCGTCCGCACGGCAACGCTTTCCCGAAAACGATGAACCGCCCGCGCTGACCCTCCTGGCCAGTGGCGGATGAATGGAGAACGGAACAAGATGAAAGCCGTACGCTCAAAATCCTCGGCAAGAAGATACAGAAAAGTGCTCCCCCGCCTCCGGAGGGCCTTGCCGGATCCCGTCGCGCTCGAGGTGTTCTCGAACGCGCTGCTCTCCGTCGCAGAGGAGATGGGTGCCGTCCTCATCCGGACCGCGTACTCCATCAACATCAAGGAGCGCCAGGACGCCTCCACCGCCATTTTCGACGCGCAAGGCCGCCTCATCGCCCAGGCCGAGCACATCCCCATGCACCTCGGCGCAATGCTCAGCATCATCCGCAACATCCTCGACCGGTACCCCATCGAGGAACTCCGCCCCGGGGATGTGTTCCTCGCCAACGACGCCTACCACGGTGGTGGTACCCATCTCGCCGACGTCACCGTAGCGTCGCCGGTCTTCTTCGACGAGGTGCTCATTGGATTCGTCGCGAACATGGGACACTGGCCCGATGTGGGGGGCATCAAGCCGGGCGCCGCCATGACCGAGGGTTGCACCGAAATCTACCAGGAGGGCCTCCGGATTCCGCCCATGAAAATCATGGAAGGGGGCGTGCTCCGGGAGGATCTGTTTTCGTTCATCCTTCTCAACATGCGCTTCGCGGAGGACCGCCCGGCGGACCTGCGCGCGCAGGTCGCCTGCAATCAGCTCGGGACCCAGCGGCTCCAGGAGCTCAGCTCGAGGTACGATATGCAGCGCTTCTTCTCGCTCGTCGAGGGGGTGCTCGACTACAACGAGCGGGTCATCCGCGCGAAGATCCAGGAACTCCCAGAGGGGACCTGGAGCTTCGAGGACCAGCTCGACGACGACGCCCACACGGCCGGCCCCGTCCCCCTCAAGGTGACCCTGACCATCTGCCACAGCCCCAAGCCCCACATGGTCTTCGACTTCACCGGCTCGAGCGAACAGCGCGTCGGCGGGGTGAACGTGGTGTACGAGGCGCTCTTCGCCACCGTGGCCTACGCGCTCAAGGCGACCCTGGACCCGGAGCTGTGGTCGAACGCCGCCTTCGAGCGTGTGGTGAAAATCCATGCGCCGGAGGGATCCATCGTGAACCCGAAGCCGCCAGCCGCCGTAGGCGGACGCGGCACCACCTGCCAGCGGCTGGCGGACCTGCTTCTCGGCGTCATCGGACAGGTCGATCCGGAGCGCGTCTGCGCCTGCGGGCACGGAACCACCTCGATCAACATCCACGGGTACGACGCCATCCGGGACCGTCCCTTCATCTGCATCGACGGTATCGGTGGCGGTGCGGGCGGCAGCGAGGGCTGCGACGGAATGGACGCCGTCCAGATACACACCAACAACATCCCGAACCTGCCCGTGGAGATACTCGAAAGCGAATATCCCATCCGCGTCCTCCGGTTCGAGCTGGTGCCCGATTCCGGCGGCGCGGGCCGGTTCCGAGGAGGGCTCGGGACGCGAAAGGACTTCCTGATGCTTTCCGATAACGCGTTTATCGCCCACGCCGACCGCCACCGGTTTTCGCCCTGGCCGCTGGCCGGCGGAAGGGAAGGCGCACGGGGCGTTCATCTCCGCAATCCCGGCCGGTCGGACGAAGCCCGGCTTCCGAGCAAGGGCGGGCCGCTGGAGATCCCCAGGGACAACGTCCTGCGGTGCCAATCCGCCGGCGCGGGCGGCTACGGCCCCCCCGCCGAGCGAAGCGCCGATAGCCTCGCCGTGGACCTCGCCGACGGGAAGGTCACCCTCCAAGCAGCGAGGGCCGACTATCCCGAGTCCTTGCTCCAGGAGGCCCTGCGGCGGGAGGAGAAGCTATGAGCCCAAGGCGTTCCAACCCCGAAGGGTTCCGGGTCGGAATCGATATCGGGGGCACGTTCACGGACGTCATTCTGATGGGCGATCAGAACGGCCTCATCTCCCTGTTCAAGGTCGACACGACCCCGGCCCGGTTGGAGGACTGCTTCACCGCCGGGCTGCATCGCTCCGTCCGGAATCTTCCCCAAAACGCGGTCGAGCACATCCTTCACGCTACCACCGTCGCGACGAACACCGTCCTCGAATCTAAGGGTGCGCGCTCGGCGCTCGTGACGACGGAAGGATTCCGCGACATCCTGGAGATCGCCCGCCAGCGCCGGCCCCGGCTGTACGACCTGAGGTCCGAGAAGGTCAAGTCGCTCATCCCGCGGCGGTACTGCTTCGAGGTGCGCGAGCGGATCGGATGGAAAGGAGATGTTGTGACCGGCCTCACCGACGGAGAGCTGAGGCGTTTAGCCGATCGCCTCTCAGGATGCGAGGTCGAGTCAATCGTCATCGCCCTGCTCTTCTCCTTCGTGAACCCGGCGCACGAACTGCGCGTGAAAGAATATCTCGGGAGAGCGTTCCCCGGAAAACACATCATCGCCTCCTCCGAGGTCACCCCGGAATTCCGCGAGTTCGAGCGCACGAGCACCGCCGCCCTCGTGGGATACCTCAAGCCGATCTTCGCCGAATACATCGAGAATCTCTCTAAGGAACTGCGCAAGATCGGCCACGACCCCAGGAAGCTGTACATCATGAACTCGGCGGGCGGCCTGATGTCGCCTGCCTCGTCGCGGGAGCGCCCCCACACCCTGATCGAGTCCGGACCGGCCGCCGGCGTGATCGCCGCCGCCGGGCTGGCGAACGAATTAAAGGAGCCGAACATCATTTCCTTCGACATGGGAGGGACGACTGCGAAGGCGAGTCTCATAGAGGGCGGAGCCTACAAGACCACGACCGAGTACGAGATCGGATCAGGGACGCACCAGTCCCTCGCAGTGCGGTTCACGGGCTATCCGGTCAAGACGCCGGTGATCGACCTCACGGAGTGCGGGGCGGGCGGAGGCTCCATTGCCGCGGTGGACGGAGCCGGCGTCCTCAAGGTGGGCCCCCACAGCGCGGGGGCGGATCCGGGGCCGGCCTGCTACGGCCGGGGCGGAACCGAGCCGACGGTCACCGACGCGAACCTGGTGCTCGGCCGCCTGAACCCGGCCTACTTCATCGGCGGGGAGGCCACCCTCGACCCGGAGCGGGCGAGAGCCGCCATCGAGAAGAAAATCGCCCGGCCTCTCGGCCTTTCGGTCAAGGAGGCCGCTGCTGGGATCATCGAGGTGGTGAACTCCCACATGGTGCGCATCCTGCGCGTGGTCTCGGTTTCGCGGGGCCACGATCCCCGGAATTTCGCGCTCATCGCCTTCGGCGGGGCGGGGCCCCTTCACGCGGCGGACCTTGCGGCCGACCTGCGGATTCCGAGGATCATCATCCCGGAGTCCCCCGGAGTGTTCTCCGCGCTGGGGCTGCTCTGGGCAGATCTGCGGTCAGACTTCACCGTGACGGCGCGCATGACCCTCGAGCCGGAGAACGCAGCCACCCTGGACGAGCTCATCGCCAGCATCAAGGCCGAGGGCACGGGCTGGCTGCGCCAGGAAAAGATTCCGTCCGGGAAGCGGCTTCTCATCCTGTCGGCCGACATGCGCTATCCCATGCAGAACTACGAGCTCAACGTCCTCCTGCCCGATGGAAAGGTGACCCCCGCTTGGCTCGCAGCCGCGCGCAAGGCGTTCCACGCCGCTCACCTGCAGAACTACAGTTATTGCGACGAGAACGAGAAGGTTCGGATCGTCTCGATCCGCGTGTCGGCGATCGGGCGCACGGGAAAAATCCCGCCGAAGAAGATCAAGACGGGGGCCGCCAGGCCGCGCTCCGCGCTCAAGGGGGAGCGCCCGGTCCACTTCCATCAGGTGGGGGATTACGTCGACAGCTCAATCTACGAGCGCTCTTTGCTGCGCGCGGGCAACCGAGTCGCCGGCCCGGCGGTGATCGAGCAGGTCGACTCAACCGTGCTGGTCCCCCCGGGCTTCGTCGTCCAGGTCGACGCTTTCGGCCGGCTGGTGATGACGCCCAGGACCCGAAACGTAAAATCCGGGAGGACCCGCCGTGGGATGGAGACGCGAAGCAGAGAACTTCGTTTCGAGCAGCTATCCCTTGCGCAGCCGGGTGGTCGCGGCTTCGTCGACGGAACCCTCACTTGAAACGACCGCCCGGTAGACCTCCTTCGCCCTTTGGACGGAAATCTTCCCATCCCGGATGTCGCGCGCGATCTTTGCCGGGTCGCGCTCCTCGGGGGGGCCAAACCCGCCCGCGCCGGGCGTGACATGGAGATAGGTCGTACCCGCCGGAACATGGATGGTTTCGTTGCCCTTCAGGCGCTTCTCGTCCGGACCGCCTGGGTTCAAAATGTTCTGGCACACCGTGCCGTCATGCCCCCCGTGCAGCCCCCAAGGAGCATGTTCCGCCCGCCCGGAGCGCACCTGGAGCATGGCGCCCTCGGGGGCAAGGACGCGCACCTTGCGCCGCACCCCGAGCCCCCCGCGGAAGCGGCCCGCTCCCTCGGAGTCGGGTTCGTAGGCGTACTCCTCGACGAGGACCGGGTAGGTACTCTCGACCATTTCGATGGGCGAGTTCGCCATGTTCGCGGCCACGTTGGCCACCCCGTCCACCCCGTCCATGTGCGGATGGCCACCCCAGGCGCCGACCAGCGCCTCGCTCAGGATGCTGGGCTGACCATCCCGGGTCGCGCCGATGGTGTAGCGCGTTGTGCCGCCCTCGCTCGCTGCACGCACGAGGTGAGGCGCGGCCTGGGCCAGCGCGCCGAAGATGCAGTCCGCCAGCCGGTACCCCACCACGCCCATCGCGCCCACCGCGGCGGGGAAGCTCGGGTTGATCAAGGTGCCCTCGGGGGCGACCATGTGCAGCGGCCGGAAAAACCCCGCCGTATTTGGAACCTCCGGGGACATGATGGACCGGACCGCCAAGTAGAACGCCGATCGAGAATAGGCCAGCGGAGCGTTGATGGCGGTGGGGGCCTGCGGGTCGGTGCCGGTGAAGTCGGCAGTGAGCTCATCCCCTTCGATGTGCACCGAGACGCACAGCTTCTGGGGTGGGCCGTCCAGGCCGTCATTGTCCAGCCAGTCTTCGAAGGTGTAGGTGCCGTCCGGAAGCGCCGCGATCTCCTCCCGCGCCATCCGCTCGCTGCGGTCGAGCAGGCCTCCCATGGCTGCCGCGATCACGTCGTTCCCGTAGCGGCTGGCCAGGGTCTGGAGGCGCCTCGCGCCCACGCGGCCAGCGGTGAGCTGGGCCTGAAGATCCCCGAAGAAATCCCGGGGCAGTCGGGTGTTCTTCTCGATCAGGGTCATCAGCGTCCGGTCGCGCTTCCCCTCCCGCTCGAGGATCATCGGTGGGATTCTCAGCCCCTCGGCGAACACTTCGCGGCTGCCCACGGGGACGCTGCCCGGCACGTGACCACCCACGTCGGTCATGTGCGCCATGGCCACGGCGTGGCCGATGAGCTCCTCCGAGGCGAATATCGGCGTCAGCAGGACTATGTTGGGGAGGTGCATCCCGCCCTCGTAGGGGTCATTCATGATGAGAGCGTCGCCGGGGCGCAGGTCCTCCCCGAAGCGGTTGAGGAGCGCCTCCACCGCGGTGGGCAGCGCCCCGAGGTGGATGGCCATGCCCACGCCTTGGACCACCATCTCTCCCTTCGGGTTGCAGAGGGCGACCGTGAAGTCGAGCAGGTCGCGCACCAGCGGCGAATACGCCGTGCGCACGATGACGGCAGCCATCTCGTCGGCCACGCTGAACAGGCCATGCTCGAGAACGGATGCGGAGATCGGGTCGAGCTGTTTCTTTTCCATCGAACCTCCTCGAGGCCGCATCAGAGGAAGCGCGCGGCCCCGGCGATATTCGAGGGTGCGCACACATCGGACGGCGACTCTGTCCAAAACGGAAATCCCATCTTACCGTAAAGGAATCTTCATGAACAAGCATTCATACCGGATCGGGGTGGACATCGGCGGCACGTTCACCGACGTGGTCCTCATCGGGGATGTCGGCACCATCCACACCGCGAAGACGGTCTCAACCACCGATGCCTATGAGCGCGGCATCCTCGAGACGCTGAAGTCTCTTCTCCAAGACGCGGACTTGGAGGCCGCCGCCTGTACGGAGGTCGCCCACGGCACCACGGTGGCGACCAACGCCATCATCGAGCGCAAGGGCGCCCTCACCGCCCTTGTCACGACGAAGGGGTTTCGGGATGTCCTGGAGCTTCGCCGCATCCGCATCCCGACCCAGTACGACCTCACCTGGGAGAAACCGGTTCCCCTGGTGGAGCGCCATCTCCGCGTCGAGGCCGTCGAGCGAATGAGTCATACTGGCGAAGTGCTGACCCCCCTCGAGCCGGACTCGGTCCGCGAAGCGCTAGGCAGCCTCGTGCGATGGAATGTGGAATCCATCGCCGTCTGTCTCATCAACGCATACGCCAACCCGATCCACGAGCAGACAGTGCGTGACATTATCCATAAGGAACACCCCGGGATCCACGTCTCAATCTCCTCGGACCTCCTGCCTGAGATGCGCGAGTACGAGCGAACGAGCACCACGGTCATCAACGCCTACGTAATGCCCGTGGTGAAAAATTACCTCAGCGCACTGCACAGTGGCCTGAAGGCGCAGGGGTTCGAATCTCCTCTTCTTATGATGCAGTCGAACGGTGGGATCATGACGTCGGAGGTTGCCTGCGAGAAGCCCATCCACATCATCGAATCGGGGCCGGCGGCGGGGGTGATCGCCTCTTACCACTTGGCCGCCCGGATGAGGGTCGAGGACCTGATCACGATGGACGTCGGCGGGACCACCGCGAAGGCCAGCCTGATCGAGGGTGTTCAACTCACCTTCTCCTCCGAATACGAAGTGGGCGGCGGGTTCTCCCGGGCGAATCGGCTATCGCGGGGCGGGGGCTATCTCCTGCGCGCGCCCACTCTGGACATCGCCGAGATCGGCGCCGGCGGGGGGAGCGTCGTCTGGATCGACAAGGGTGGCGCCTTGCAGGTGGGTCCCAAGAGCGCCGGCGCGAATCCCGGACCCGCCTGTTATGGGCTGGGCGGTACGGAGCCCACCCTGACGGATGCGTGTCTTCTGCTCGGCTACCTCGATCCGGAGGGTATCGCGGGCGGTTCGGTCGCTCTGGACACCAACCGTGCCGAACGTGCGATGCGCGAGAAGGTCGCTGGGCCGCTCGGGATGGACCTCACTGAGCTGGCGTACGGCGTGCTCCGGATCGCCGCCTCCAATATGACACGCGCCATCCGCTCCGTCTCCACCGAGCGAGGCAAGGACCCGAGAGATTTCCAGCTCTTCGCCTTTGGCGGGAACGGGGGGCTGTTCGCCGCGGCGGTGGCGCGCGAGCTCGAGCTGCCCCGCATCGTGATTCCCCCCTGCTCTGGGATCTTCTCGGCCTTCGGCCTTCTCTACTCTGACATCGAGCATCATCTGACGCAGACCTTCCTCGGCCTCACGGATGTGCTGGACCCGGAGGAGGTAGAGAGGGCCTGGCGCCGCATCGAGGAGGGAGCCAGGCAGCTGCTCGCGCGGGAGGGATACCGCGGGCAGAAGGCCAGGCTCAGCCGGTTCGCCGAGCTTCGTTACTTCAGCCAGATGCACGAGTTGTCGGTCCCGTGGCCGCAGGGGACTTCCGGCGCTGAAACCCTACGGCGGCTCGCCGCTTCATTCGAGGACGAGCACGAACGAACCTACGGCCACCGGGGAATGGACGGGATGATCGAACTCGTCAACCTCCATCTCGTCGCTACAGGTGTCCCGGACACTCCGCGGTTTCCGGAGAGGTTTCGGTTCCCCGAGAACGGCGATGCGAAGATGGGAACGCGCCGCGCCTACTTCGGGCCGAACCACGGCTGGCTCCCGGCGAGGCTGCTGAGTCGCGGTGCGCTCTCGGAAGTGCCTGCTCCGGGTCCGATAGTCATGCAGGAGTTCGACGCGACCTTGCTCATCCCGCCCGATTACCAGGCGACGCGCGATCGCTGGAGCAACGTGCTCGTGGAGTCTGTCTGACCAGGGACCTTGCGCCCAGATGGACTTTGGACGGAACGCGGACCCTACAACCGGCCCGAAAAGGGCCCGAGCGGCACGATGGCGGCACATTTGGGAAGGCCGCGGAAAAGTATCTATAACATATTGAAATATAAAAACTTGGTGGAGGCGGCGGGAATCGAACCCGCGTCCGAAAGGCTTCTGCCGTGAGCGTCTACGCGCGTGTCCGGCGTTTTGGGTTTCGCCCGGGCTCGCGCCCGCCGGCGGGCTCTTCCCCGGGCTAGCCCGGTTGGATTTCGCCGCCGGGATCTACGGGCCGAAGACCCCGGAGGCTAGTCCGCTCCTTGGCGCCCCGGCCCCCTCCCGCGGACGAGGAGGGGCGGGACGCTCGCTAGCGCTTACGCAGCGAGAGCCAGCTCAGAGTCGGCTGGTGTTGTTTGCCACATTGATGACGGGGCCTAGTGGCGTCCCCGGCGCGCAGCTCAGGCGTCAATTCCTCCCGTCGAAACCTGGTCGCCCCCATGATCGTCCTCCCCCGGGCGGCGACCAAATCGCCCGGCGGGAGTCCAGTTTATATCACCACTGCCTGATGGCGACATAGTACATATAAATCGCCGTGACGACGAAGACGATCCACAACACAGCCACCCAGCCGATGAAGGCCTCCGGCCAGGTCGCGCCGACGGCGAGGCCGAAGGCCATCAAGCAGAGCTTGAGGATGCCAATCTGCCACCAGTGAAGCGTGTAGTCGCGAAAATACCTCATCGTTCCTCCCCGCCGCTCTACCCTCCCTTGTGCCTTGCGCGGAGGGCGCGCTCCACCTCGCGGTCGGCCGCGCGGGCCTTGAGCTCCTCGCGGCGGTCGTGGAGCTTTTTCCCCCGGCCGAGACCGAGCTCCACCTTGGCCTTGCCCTTCGAGAAGTACATCTTCATGGGCACAAGGGTCAGGCCCTTCTCCTGGGTCCGGCCCAGCAGGCGCTGGATCTCCTTCTTGTGGAGGAGGAGCTTGCGCGGGCGGGTGGGCTCGTGGTTGTGGATGTTGCCGTGCCCATAGGGGCTGATATGGCAATCCACGAGCCAGGCCTCCTCGCCGCGGATCTCCCCAAAGGCCTCCTTCAGGTTCGCGCGCCCCTCCCTCAGGGACTTGACCTCCGTCCCGGTGAGGACGAGCCCCGCCTCGTAGGTCTCCTCGATGGCGTACTCGGCCCGGGCGCGGCGGTTCTCGGCGACGATCTTGACGCCCAGGAAGCCGTCGACCACCG
>CAYMWZ010000025.1:0-1010 GCA_964394385.1 uncultured Nitrospinaceae bacterium
TGGGCGGGCGCCCCCGAGAAGGCCCCGTCGAGGTCCACCACGTGGAGGCGCCGGGCCCCCTCGCCCACCCAGCGGCGGGCCATCTCCACCGGGTCGTCCCCGTAGACGATCTCCCGCTCCCTGCGGCCCTGGACGAGCCGGACGCAGCGCCCTCCCCTGAGATCGACGGCCGGGATGATCAGCACGAAACCCTCAGAAAAGGGAGGCGTTCCCGCCCCGAGGCCCTCTAATTAAACCCAAACCGGGGGGGATGCAAACGCACCCTCCTCAGATAACACGGGGCGCCGCGCGCCAGCCCGCAACTCCCGTCAACGTCCCCGGGGGGCGGGGGGCTATATTCCTCCCGCGGGGGACGCCCCCCGCGCCCCTTGTTCAAGGGGTGGCAGGCCGCAGGGGCGTTCCATGGAACGCCCCGCTCCCGGCGCGGGGGGAGCAGCGGAGGGATAGTGAAGGAAATGGAGGGGATAAGGCGGGGAAAACACATGCCGTTCCGGCGGCCGCGATCCGGGATGGTTCCGGGTTATTCCGGGATTTTACGGGACAAAAATTGAAATGAGCGCCCGGAATGCGCCGGGCGGTTTTCCCGCGGGGAAAAAATCAGCCCTTGGAGGAGGCGGCGGCCCGCCCGGCGAGGCACAGCCCGGCGAAGCGCCGGAGGATCTCGAGGCCGCGCGCGCCGCTCTTCTCGGGGTGGAACTGGGTGGCGAAGAGGCTCCCGCGCCGGACCGCCGCGATGAAGGGGAGGCCGTAGGCGCAGGTGGCCGCGACGAAGGGCCGGCAGGCCTCGCTGGGCTCGGCGTAGTAGGAGTGGACGAAGTAGAAGTGCTCGCCCTCGCGCACCCCCTTGAGGAGGGGGGAGGGGGCTTCGAGATGGACCCGGTTCCAGCCCATGTGGGGCACCTTCAGGGGAAGGGCGCCGTCTTCTCCGGCCCTCTCCGGGAAGCGACGCACCCTTCCGGGGAGGATCGCGAGGCCGGTGCCGATCTCGACCACCCGCTTGATCGTCTCGA
>CAYMWZ010000025.1:1020-17879 GCA_964394385.1 uncultured Nitrospinaceae bacterium
GAGGCCGGGGGTGGGGCCGAACTCCTCGCTCTCCTCGAAGAGGACCTGGAGCCCCAGGCAGATGCCGAGGTAGGGCGTCCCCCGCTCGATGGCGGCCCGGAGGGGATCGACGAGCCCCGCCGCGCGCAGGGCGGCCATGCACTCGGGGAACCCCCCCACGCCCGGGAGGATGATCCCGGGGGCCTCCTCCAGGGCGGCCGGGTCCGCGGTGAGGAGGGCGCCCGCCCCGACGCGGGCGAGGGCGTTGGCGACGCTCCGCACGTTGCCCATCCCGTAGTCCACGACGACGATGGGGCGTCCCACCTTCCTCCTCCCGGCCTCGCCTGCTGCCTGCTAGAGCATCCCCTTGGTGCTGGGCACCCCCGCCTCCCGGGGGTCGCGCGCCGCCGCGGCGCGGAGCGCCCGGCCGAAGCCCTTGAAGACGGCCTCCACCATGTGGTGGGCGTTCTCGCCGTAGAGGACCTCGATGTGGAGGTCCACCCCGGCGTGGGTGGCCAGCGACCAGAAGAACTCGCGCACGAGGGCCGTCTCGAAGTCCCCCACCCGGGTCTCGGGGAAGGTGCCCCGGAAGACGAGGTTGCCCCGGCCCCCGGCGTCGAGGGCCACGTGAACCAGGGCGTCCATCATGGGCACGCGCGCGTCGGCGAGGCGGGCGATCCCCGCCCGGTCGCCCAGAGCCTTGGCCAGCGCCTGGCCCAGGAGGATGCCCACGTCCTCGGCCGTGTGGTGGCCGTCCACCCCGAGGTCGCCCCTCCCCCGCACCTTGAGGTCGAGGAGGCCGTGGCGGGCGATTTGGGCCAGCATGTGGTCGAAGAACCCGACCCCCGTTTTGGCCTCCCCCCGGCCCCCGCCGTCGAGGTCCAGGGTGAGGGCGAAGTCCGTCTCGGAGGTCTTGCGGCGCACCTCGGCCCGCCGGCCCGCTCGCTTCGCCGCCAAGGCGATCTCTCCTTCAAGCGTCCTCTCCGCGGGGAGGCCCGCGCCTCCCGCGGCGGCCATTATGATCCATCCCCGCCGCCCGTGCCAGGGAGCGGGCGCCGGCCCTTACGAGGGCGGGAGGCGCAGCCTGAGGGCGCGCGCGTGGGCGGGGAGGCCCTCCAACTCGGCCAGCGCCGCGGCCGGGCCCGCGAGGCGGGCCGCCGCCGGGGCGTCCAGACTCACCTCGCTCGACCACTTGAGGAAGTCGAGTACCCCCAGGGGGGAGGCGTAGCGCGCCGCGCCCCCCGTGGGGAGGACGTGGTTCGTCCCGGCGAGGTAGTCCCCCAGGGGGGCCGGGCTCCAGGGCCCGCAGAAGATCGCCCCCGCGTTGCGCACCCGCCCGGCCGCCGCCTCGGCCCCCTCCCAGAGGATCTCCAGGTGCTCGGGGGCGAGGCGCTCGGCCACCGCGAGCGCCTCCTCCCGGCTCCGGGCTTCGACGAGGGCCCCGCGCCGGGCGAGGGTCCCCTCGATCGCCTCGCGCCGGGGCTCCCGAGCGAGCTGGGCCCGGACCTCGCCCTCCAGGGCGTCGGCTACCTCCGCCCCCACGGCGACGCCCACTGCCATGGCCCCGGGGTCGTGCTCGGCCTGGGCCAGGAGGTCGGCCGCCGCCCAGGCGGCCCAGCGCGCCTCCGAGAGGAGCACCACCACCTCGCTCGGGCCCGCGTCCTTGTCCACCTCGACGGCGCCCCGCACGAGGCGCTTGGCGGCCGAGACGTAGACGTTCCCGGGACCGACGATCTTGTCCACCCGGGGGAGGGTCGCGGTGCCGAAGGCCATGGCGGCCACCGCCTGCGCCCCCCCGCAGCGGAACACCCGGCCCACCCCGGCCAGGCGCGCCGCCGCCAGGACGGCCCCGGGGATCCTTCCATCCTTCCCAGGCGGGGTGCAGAGCGCGATCTCCGCCACCCCCGCCGCGCGGGCCGGGAGGGCGCCCATGAGGACCGTGGAGGGGTAGGCCGCCCGGCCGCCGGGAACGTAGAGGCCCACCCGCCTGAGGGGGATGGGGCGAAGCGCCAGCCGCTCGCCCGGGCCGGGGGCGGTCACCACCGGGGAGGGGCGCTGGGCTTCGTGAAAGGCGCCGATGCGCTCGGCCGCGAGGGCGAGGGCGTCGCGGAGCGGAGCGGGGAGCGCCCGGAGGGCTTCCTCCATCTCCTCCGGGGGAACGGCCAGCCGCCCGGCCTCGAGGGAGACGCCGTCGAGCTCCCGGGTGTAGCGCAGGAGCGCCGCATCCCCCTCGGCGCGCACCGCCTCGACGATGGGGCGCACCGCCTCCTCCGCCGCCGCGAGGGCGCCCCCGCCCGCCGCGGCGAGGGCCTCCAGCGCTGCCTCGGCGCCCGCGGCGCCCCACCGGATGCGCCTCACCGCTTGTCCCTCCGGCGGGCGCCGCGCGGCGTTGGGCAGACCTTCCTGAGGCGCGCCATGAAGCGGCTCACCTGGTCGTGCTGGGTCTTGAGGCTCGCCCGGTTCACGATGAGGCGCGCGGTGGCGTTGAAGATCTCTCGCACGGGCACCAGGCCGTTCGCGCGGAGCGTCCCGCCCGTGTCCACCAGGTCCACGATGACGTCCGCCACCCCCGAGGCGGGGGCGATCTCGACGTTGCCGAAGAGGCGGATCACCTGGGCCTGGACGCCCTGGGCGGCGAAGAAGCGGGCCGTGATGTTGGGGAACTTCGTGGCCACCCGCAGCCCCATCCGGCGCCTGAGCTCCTCCCACGCCATCCCCTCCGGGGCGGCCACCATGAGGCGGCAGGGGGCGAAGCCGAGGTCCAGGGGCTCGTAGACGTCCCGCTCCTGCTCGAGGAGGACGTCGCGGCCGATGACCCCCAGGTCCGCCGCCCCGCGCTCGACGTAGGTGGGGACGTCGTAGTTGCGCAGGATGAGGACGCGCAGGCCCGTGCCGCGGTCCTCGTGGATGAGGCGGCGGGCGTTCTCCGAGACCGGCTTCGAGAGGAGCCCGGCCCGGAGCAGGCGCTCGACCGCCTCGCCGAAGATGCGCCCCTTGGGGAGCGCGATCGCGAGGCCCCAGGCCGGGCGCCCGGGCCCCCTCATTCCGCCACCCGCTCGATGTCGGCGCCCAGCGCGCGGAGGCGCTCCTCGAGCCGCTCGTAGCCCCGGTCGAGGTGGTAGACCCGGCGCACGACGGTCTCCCCCCGGGCCGCCAGGCCGGCCAGGACGAGCGAGGCGCTGGCGCGCAGGTCGGTGGCCATCACGACGGCTCCCTTCAGGGCCTTGACCCCCTCGACGTGGGCCGTCCGCCCGTCGAGGTTGATGCGGGCCCCCATGCGGGAGAGCTCGGCGGCATGCATGAAGCGGTTCTCAAAGATCGTCTCCGTCACGGCGCAGGAGCCCTCCGCCAGGGCCATCAGGGCCAGGAACTGCGCCTGAAGGTCGGTCGGGAAGCCGGGGTAGGGCGCGGTCTTCAGGCTGACCGGCCGGATGGGGCCCTCCGCCCGAACCCGCACCCAGTCGCCTCCCTCGGCGACCCGGAGCCCCGCCTCGCGCAGCCGGAGGATGAGGGCGTCCACGTGCCCGGGGACGCACCGGCGCACCGTCACATCCCCCCGCGTGATGGCCCCCGCGATCAGGAAGGTGCCCACCTCGATGCGGTCGGGGGGGGCGTCGGCGTCGAAGCCCCCGAGCCGCTCGACCCCCTCCACCTCGACGACGGGCGTCCCCGCCCCGCGGACGCGCGCGCCCATCTGGTTGAGCACCTCCGCCAGGGCGACCACCTCCGGCTCGCGGGCGGCGTTCTCGAGGACGGTCGTGCCCTCGGCGAGGGCGGCGGCCATCATGAGGTTCTTCGTCCCCGTGACCGTGACGAGGTCGAACGAGATCCGCGCTCCCCTGAGCCGCTTGGCCCGGGCCTCGATGTAGCCGGCGTCCAGCTCGATCTTGGCTCCCAGGGCCTCGAGGCCCTTCAGGTGCTGGTCAATGGGCCGGGCGCCGATGGCGCACCCCCCGGGCAGGGACACCCGCGCCCGGCCGAAGCGGGCGAGGAGCGGGCCCAGGACGAGGACCGAGGCCCGCATGGTCCGCACGAGCTCGTAGGGGGCCGTCCCCGGGCGGGCGCACGAGGCATCCAGGCGAATCTCGCGGGGCCCCGTCTTCTCGCAGCGGACGCCAAAGCCCTCGAGGAGCTCGAGGAGGGTGGCCGTGTCCTTGAGGGCGGCCACCCGCCCGAGGCGGCAGGGCGCCTCCGCCAGGAGGGCCGCCGCGAGGAGGGGGAGGGTGGCGTTCTTCGACCCGCTGGCCTCGACCTCTCCGCGGAGGGGCTCGCCCCCCCGGATGCGAAACTGATCCACCCGCTACGCCTTCACGGCCTCGAGCACCCGCTCCCGGCCGGCGAGGTCGCGCCGGAGGAGGGGCTCGCCGAACGCCCCCGTCCGCCGCAACTCCTCGGCGCAGCCGGGCGCCTGCTCCGGCGCCATCTCCAAGAGGAGAATCCCCCGGGGCCAAAGGCGGGCGGGGGCCCCCTGGACGATCGCGCGCAGGAGGCGCATGCCGTCCGGCCCGCCGTCCAAGGCCTCGCGCGGCTCGTGGCGGGCCACCTCGGGCATGAGCCCCCCGATGGCGGCCGAGCAGACGTAGGGAGGATTGGAAACGACGGCCTCAAACCGCTCCCCCGCCGGCAGGCCCTCGAAGAGATCCGCCCGGAGGAACTCCACCCGGTCCTCGACCCCGTTCAGGCGGGCGTTCTCGCGCGCGAGGGCGAGAGCCCGCTCGCTCACGTCCGTGGCCGTGACGCGGCAGCCCGGAAGCTCGCGGGCGAGGGCCACCGCCACCGCCGCGCAGCCCGCCCCCAGGTCGAGCACGCGGACCGGCCCTCGCCCGCCCAGGAGGGCGGCGGCCCGCTCGACGAGGAGCTCGGTCTCCGGGCGCGGGATCAGGACGCCGGGCCCCACCCGGAAGGGGAGCGACCAGAACTCCCGCTCCCCGAGGATGTAGGCCAGGGGCTCCCGCCCCTCCCGGCGGCGGGCCGCCTCCTCGAGCCGGGCGGAGGCCTCCTCCGGGACGGGCGCCTCGGGGTGGGCGTGCAGCCGGGCGCGCTCCCAGGCGAGGGCCCAGCAGAGGAGCGCCTCGGCGTCGCTCGCGGGGCTCTCGACGCCGGCGGCGGCGAAACGCCGCCTCAAGCGCGCCGCCGCCTCCCCCGCCGTCGCGGGGGGCCGGCGCGCGCCGGTCGGGGACGGCCTGCTCATCTGGCGGGGATCTCCGATTCGGCCTCTTCGAGCTCGGCCAAGCGCTCGGCCTCGCGGCTCTCGATCACCCGCCTGACCATCTCGTCGATCTCCCCGGCCAGGAACGCGGGGAGGTTGTGGAGGGTGAGGCCGATGCGGTGGTCGGTCACGCGGTCCTGGGGGAAGTTGTAGGTGCGGATCCGCTCGCTGCGGTCGCCCGTTCCGATCAGGCTCTTCCGCTGGGCGGAGCGCTCGGCCATCTGCTTGCGGATCTCCAGGTCGAGAAGGTGGGCCGAGAGGATCTTCATGGCCTTGGCGCGGTTCTTGTGCTGGCTCTTCTCGTCCTGGCAGGTGACCACCAGGCCGGTCGGCAGGTGGGTGATGCGCACCGCCGAGTCCGTCGTGTTGACGTGCTGGCCCCCCGGCCCCGAGGAGCGGTAGACGTCGATGCGCAGGTCCTTCTCGTCGATGTCCACCTCGACCTCATCGGCCTCGGGGAGCACGGCCACGGTGGCCGCCGAGGTGTGGATGCGGCCCTGGGCCTCGGTGAGGGGGACCCGCTGGACCCGGTGGGTGCCGCTCTCGTAGCGGAGCCGGCTGTAGGCGCCCGCGCCCTTGATGAGGGCCGAGACCTCCTTGATCCCGCCCAGGCCGCTCCCGCTCCGGGAGAGCTCCTCGACCCCCCAGCCCTGCATCTCCGCGTAGCGGGCGTACATCCGGTAGAGCTCGGCCGCGAAGAGGGCGGCCTCCTCCCCCCCGGTGCCGGCGCGGACCTCGAGGATGACGTTTTTCTCGTCGTTGGGGTCCTTGGGGAGAAGAAGCTGGCGGAGCCGCCGCTCCGCCTCGGCGAGGCGGGGCGCCTTCTCCTCGACCTCGGCCTGGGCCAGCTCGCGCATGCCGGGGTCGGCCTCCTCGAGGAGGGAGCGGGCCTCGTCGAGGGCCTTCTTGAGGCGGCGCCACTCCTCGTAGGCCTGGACGATCTGGGAGAGCTCTTTGTGCTCGCGGGCCGCCTGCTCGAACCGCTTGCGGTCCTTGATCACCGCCGGATCGGAGAGGCGCTCTTCGAGCCTTTTGTGCTTTTCGAGGATTTGCTCGACTTTTTCGAACATGACGTAAGAGGCTCCACCTCCGGCGGGCGCGGGAAGGGGTGCGCCGCCGCCGGCCAGGGCTCCAGTGGCGCCTCAGGCGGGAGGGTCCCTCAGGCTCGCTCCGCCTTCCCGGATGCTCCGGCCTCCCCGGCAGAGGCCGCGGCGGCCGCCTTCTCCTTCTCCTTGGCAGCCTGGCGGGCGGCCCGCTCCTCGGCGCGCTTGCGGCGGGCCTCCTCCCGGCGGGTTTTCTCCTCGGCGGCCCTCTGGGCGACGAGCTGGCTCTCGCGCTCCGCCCGGGCGGTCCGCTCGGCCTGGGCCACCTCCTGCTTGCGCTTGCGCTTGGAGACGCGCGTCTCGCGCCCCTCGAACTTCTTCACGAACTTCTCGACGCGGCCCTCGGTGTCCACGATCCGGGCCTGCTGGCCGGTGAAGAAGGGGTGGCACCGGGAGCACACCTCCACCCGGATCTCGCGGCGCGTCGAGAGGGTGGTGAACGTGGTGCCGCAGCCGCTGCACGTGACCTTGGCCTCAAACAGCTCGGGGTGGATTCCGGTCTTCATCGGCTCCGCTCCATGCCGCAAAAAGGCGGGGCGCAGGGCCCACGCCCCGCCCCCGCGCGGGGGCCAGGCCCACCGCAAAGGAGGCGCATTTATATCGAAACTCCCCCCCCGTTGTCCACCGCGCGGGAGGAGCCCCCGCCAGGAAAAAGAACCCTCCCCGCGGGGGGTTAGGGCCGCCGCGTGGAGGGCCGGGAGAGAGGGGAGGGGCTAGTTGTTCATCGAGGCCAGGAACGCCTCGTTGGTCTTGGTCTCCTGGATCTTCTCCAGCAGAAGCTCCATCGAGTCGACCACCCCGAGGGGCTGGAGCACCTTGCGGAGCACCCACACCCGGTTGAGCTCGGCCGGGGAGAGGAGGAGCTCCTCCTTGCGGGTGCCCGACTTGTTGATGTCGATGGAGGGGAAGACGCGCTTGTCGGAGAGCTTGCGGTCGAGGTGCACCTCCATGTTGCCGGTGCCCTTGAACTCCTCGAAGATCACGTCGTCCATGCGGCTTCCGGTCTCGACGAGGGCGGTGGCGAGGATGGTGAGGCTGCCGCCCTCCTCGATGTTGCGCGCGGCGCCGAAGAAGCGCTTGGGCCGCTGGAGGGCGTTGGAGTCCACGCCGCCCGAGAGCACTTTCCCGCTGGGCGAGATGATGGTGTTGTGGGCCCGGGCGAGGCGGGTGATGGAGTCGAGCAGGATGACGACATCCTTCTTGTGCTCGATGAGGCGCTTGGCCTTCTCGATCACCATGTCGGCCACCTGGACGTGCCGCGAGGCCGGCTCGTCGAAGGTGGAGCTTATCACCTCGCCGCGGACGGAGCGCTCCATGTCCGTCACCTCCTCGGGCCGCTCGTCGATGAGGAGCACGATGAGGTGGACGTCCGGGTGGTTCGTCGCGATGCTCTTGGCGATGGCCTGGAGCATCATCGTCTTCCCGGTGCGGGGGGCGGCGACGATGAGCCCGCGCTGGCCGAAGCCGATCGGGGTCATCAGGTCCATGATGCGCGTGCTGACGTCCCCGGCCGGGATCTCCAGCCCGATGCGGCGGTCGGGGTAGAGGGGGGTCAGGTTGTCGAAGAGGACCTTGTCCTTGCTCGCCTCGGGCGGCTCGAAGTTGATCAGCTCGACCTTCAAGAGGGCGAAGTAGCGCTCCCCCTCCTTCGGCTGGCGGATCTCGCCGCTGATGGTGTCGCCCGTGCGGAGGTCGAAGCGGCGGATCTGGCTGGGCGAGACGTAGATGTCGTCGGGGCCGGGGAGGTAGTTGTAGGCCGGCGAGCGGAGGAAGCCGAACCCGTCGGGGAGGATCTCGAGGACCCCCTCGCCGGTGATGATCCCCCCGTCGCGCTCCTTCTCGGTCTGCGCCTCGAGGATCTTGTAGATGAGATCCTGCTTGCGCAGGCCGCCCGTCCCCTCGACGTTGAGGTCCTTCAGAATCCTGTTCAACTCGACGATGGTCTTGCGTTTGAGTTCAGCTAAGTTGACATCCCGGTTCCTGGTGGCGATCGCCATTCCTTCCTTCTCCCTTTTTGCGGTGGGAATCTCCTCGCCGTCCGGGGCACGGGAGGGCGCTCAGAAGAGCGCTCCCATCGCCACGCCCTCCGCGGGGAGGCCACTCCGATGGCCTCAAGCGGCGAGATTCGAGGTTGCGTGGGTTCCTTCGCGGAAACGTTCCACTTCGGTTGTGTCAGGCGGCGTCCGTTAAGCTTTTCCTTGTCCTCTGCGTCTTCGCGTCTCTCGACGAAACCTTCGGGGTATTTTGGGCGAGCGATTTGGCAAATTCGCGCGGAGAAGTGTGCGGCCGTCTATTTGGCACCTAACGATGCAGGCGGGGCATCCATTCCAGCATGCCTGTGTGGGCTCTCTCCCACTCGGCCCCAATGCGGCTCGGAAACCGCAAAACCATCGGTTGCGTTCGGAAATGTGGGCGACAGGTGATTTGGGGAAGTCCGACCGAACCGATTAACAATTTAGCGGCCCCGGGGGATTTTGTCAATCCTTTTTCGGAGAATTTGCATTGCTGCGCTCCAGGAGCCAGGCCACCAAGGCCTCCACCTGGGCCTCGGTCTCCTCCAGGCTGCCCCGGGTGTCGATGACCCGATCGGCCAATTTCACCTTCTCGGAGAGGGGCATTTGGGCCCTCACCCGGGCCAGGGCGGCCGCCTCATCCAGCCCGTTCCGGCTCCTCAGGCGGGCGATTTGCTCGGCCTCCCCGCAGTCCACCACCACCAGGAGGTCGAAGCGCCGCCACCCCCCGGACTCGATCATGAGGGCCGCGTCCACCACGGCCACCGGCACCCCCCCCCGGGCCGCCAGGGCGTCCAGCCGGCGGTCCTGCTCGGCGATGATCCGGGGGTGGAGGATCTCCTCCAGGCGCCGCCGCTTCGAGGGGTCGGAGAAGATCATCTCCCCCAGCCGGGCGCGGTCGAGGCCCCCCTCCGGGGTGAGCACCTCCTCGCCCATCGCCGCGACGACGGCCCGGAGGGACTCCGAGCCCGGCGCCACCAGCTCGCGGCCGATCAGGTCGGCGTCGATGACGGGGATGCCCCGGAGGATGAGCATGCGGCTCACCGTGCTCTTGCCGCTGGCGATCCCCCCCGTGAGCCCCACGCGCAGCACGCTCCCCCCTCCCGCCTAGAGGCCGCGGCGCCGGGTTTCCTGCTCGTAGTGCTTGTTGTAGAGGATCTCCCAGTCGCGGCTGCCCTCGATGAGGCGGCTGCTGGAGTAGGTGCTGAGGATGCGCCGGACCTCTTCGTCGATCTCGTCGTCGATCAGCAACTCGTTGGTGATCGCGCGCAGGACGTTCGTGCGAATCTCCTGGGCGTCGGCGAGGAAGGTGACCTCCTCGCTGCCCTCCATGTCCTTCACGATGAGGGTGGTCAGGTGGTTGATCTTCTCGCGGCTGAGTCTCATCGCCGCCCCCTCCCTCCTCCGGCCCCCCACGAGGGGAAGGCCCCCCGCCCTAGAGGACCAGGTTGCGCTCCCGGGCGAGCTTCGTCTTCACCAAGGTGAAGAGCCGGCTGTAGTCCACGTTGCTCTTGTCCATCTCGTCCTGGTACTCGCGGAGGATGCTCTTCACCTCCTCGTTGAGGCGGTCCTCGACCAGGAGGTCCGCCTCGATGACGCGGGCGAGCCTCGCGCCCAGCGCCTCCGGGTCGACGCTGGGCTCGATCATCTCGCGGCGGAGCAGCCGCTCCACGATCTTGGCCGAGATGCGCTCGATCATGTCCTTCCGCAAACGCATTTGCGGCCCCTCCCTCGGAGGCGCGCCCGGCCGGCCAGGAGCCGCCGGCCCGCGCCCCTCCGCCCTATCGGTATCTCTTGAGCGCGTTCTCCAAATCCTGGGCCACCGCCAGGCGCAGCTCCTGCGGGGAGACCACCTCCGCCTCCGGCCCAAAGGCCAGGAGCCACCGGCGCAGCCCCCAAAGGTCGCTCGCCTGGACGACGACCTCCGACCCCCCCGGCCCGCTCCGCCGGGCCACCCGGGCGGGCCCGAAGGCCTCATCGAGGAAAGAAGCGATCCCCTCCGGGTCGGCCCCCTTGCGGAAGCGCATCCGAACGCTCCATCCGGCGCCCCGCGCCTGGCGGAGCCGCTCGGCCAGGGCGGCCTCCAGATTGAGGCCGAGCGGGAGCTGGAAGGCGCCCCTCCCGACGCGCACGGACTCGACGCCTTGGAGATGCCACACCCCCAAGGCGCCGCGCTCGCCCTCCCGCCCCAGGAGATGATAGCCCCCGCCGCGGTACTCCAGCAGATAGGGGTCCACCCGGTACCAGCGCCGGCGCATCTCCCCGGGGCGCGCCGCCAGGAGGCGGACCGGGCGCCTCTCCCGGATGGCTTCGGCGAGGGCCTCCCCCACCCGGCGGATCCGGCCCTGCTCCCTGAGGGCCCCGACCACGCCGGCGTAGCGCGGCTCGACGCCCTCGGCGTAGGCCCTGAGGGCCGCCGGCACGATCTCGCGCAGCCGGGAGAAAACCCCGCCCACGCTCGGCCCCAGCGGCTCCTCCTTGAGCGGACTGCCGGGCGCCTCCCGGAGCGTGGATAGGGCGTAGTAGAGGGCCGCCCATTCCGAGGCCCGGAAGGGCTCCGGCACCGAGGCCAGATAGGCCTCCGAGAGACGATACCGCATCTTGCGGCCCCTCCGCACCCCCTCCAGGGGAAACCCCGCCTTGATGAGGTGGGAGAGGTCCCGCTGGAGGGTCCGGAGGCTCCAGGTGCGCCTCTCCTCCGGATCCTCCTCCCGGGCGAGGCGCTCCAGCAGCTCCTCGGCCCCAAAGCTCCCTCCCCCCTCGAAGGAGCGCAGGAGCCGCCAGCGCCGGATGAACTGATCCCGAAGCGCCATGGGGTCCTCCCGCCTAGCGCGCCGCCCGGCTGCGCTCGCGCAGCCGGGCGAGGAGGCGCATGGGCTGGTTGTGCCGCCCCAGGCGCTCGGGCCCGGGCCGGGCGCCGTGGCAGTCGGAGCCCCCCATGCACAGGAGCCCGTGGCGGGAGGCCAATTCGCGGTAGCGCCTGCGGGCCGCATCGTCCTGGGAGGGGTGGTCCACCTCGATGCCGGCCAAGCCGGCGGAGACCAGCCCGGGCAGGATCTCGTCGGCTCCGCTCAAGGCGGGATGGGCGAACGTGGCGGCTCCCTCCGCCTCCACGATGAGCCGGACGGCCTCGGCCGGGGAGATCATCTCCCAGGGGACAAAGGCCGGGCCCTCCTCCCCGATGAAGCGCTCGAAGGCCTCCTCGCGCGTGCGCACGAAACCCCGCTCGACCAGGTAGGCGCCCAGCTGGCCCCGCCCGAGGCTCGGGGCCCCGCCGTAGAGGCGCAAGAAATCCTCCGGATCGATGGGAATCCCCGCCTCCCGGAGCCGGCCGAGCATCCGATCCATCCGCAGGATGCGCTGCCTCCGGTAGCGGGCGATCTGCCCGAGGAGGGCGGGCGCGTCGGGCCGGATGAAGTGGCCGAGGATGTGGACCAGGCGGCCCTCGTGCGCGGAGGAGAGCTCGACCCCGTCGATGAACTCGAGGCCCAGGCGCGCCGCCTCGGCCCGCGCCTCGGCGAGCCCCCCGAGGGTGTCGTGGTCGGTCAAGGAGATGGCCCGGAGGCCCGCGGCCCGGGCCCGCTCGACGACCCTCCGGGGCGGGTCGCAGCCGTCCGAGGCGTTCGAGTGGAGGTGGAGGTCCACCGCCAGCGCGTCCCCGGCGCATTGGGGCGGACGAGGGGCGTTCGGCATCCGGCCACCATTCGGGAGGCAGCCCTCCGGCGCGGCGAGGGCAGGCGGAAGTTCGAATGGAGCGGGCGATGGGACTCGAACCCACGACGTCCAGCTTGGGAAGCTGGCATTCTACCGCTGAATTACGCCCGCTTTCCCCGAAAACGATAGGCTCACGCCGCCAAAGGTGTCAACACAAGGCTCTCAGCGCGCAAGCGTCCAGGCCGGGTCGGCGTAGCGGCGGGCGGCCAGCTCCTCCGCCCGGGCCCGCTCCCGGGGGCTGAGCGGCTCGGGACGAAAGGCGAGCGGAAGGGTCTCCTCCAGCCCCGCCCGCAGGGCGCGGGCCACCTCCCCGAACCCCACCTCCCGCCCCAGCGCCTCCGAGAGCCCGATGGCCCGCCCGGGGGCGGCGCCGTCCCCTCCCCGCCGCGAGCGCAGGAGGCCCGCCAGCCTCTCCTCCGGCGAGCGCAGGAGGACGCTCCCGTGCTGGAGGACGGCCCCCCCCGCGCGGCACTGGGCGCTCCCCACCACCTTGCGCCCCCCAATGGCGAGCTCCCAGGCCGAGGCCGTGGCGAAGCAGGAACCCCGCGAGGCCGGGGCCCGCCCCCCCGGCGGTACGAGCTCGATCGGGGCCCCCAGCCGCCTCAAGCCTGCCGCGAGCCCCAGGCTCACCCGCCGGTAGGTCCCGGCGACGCTCCGCCCGAGGAGGGCCTCGGGCCCCGTGAGGGAGTAGGTGACCTCCTGGTCGTGCAGGACGGCGCGGCCTCCGGTGAGTCTCCTGCAGAGGCCGATCTCCTGGGCGGCCAGGGCCTCCAGGCGCACGTCCCGCCCGGCGGACTGGCTCCGCCCCAGGGAGAGGGCCGGGGGGGACCAGGCGTAGACGCGGAAGGTGATCGGGATCTCCTCGGGCGGGCAGCCCGAGGCGAGATCCGCCCGGCAGGCTTCGAGGAGGGCCTCGTCCACGGCCATGTTCCAGGAGGCCGCCCCCGGGCCGCTCTCCAGGCAGCGGGCCGGGAGGCGGCGGGGGGGAGCGCCCGCATCCCGCCCCGCGCCCTCCTCAACCCCGGGGGCGGCCCGCACCCGCGGCCTCCGCGTAGCTCTCGACGGGGGGGCAGGAGCACACGAGGTGCCTGTCCCCGTAGGGGTTGTTCACCCGGTTGACCGGCGGCCAATACTTGTTCCGCCGCACCCAGGGCAGGGGGAAGACCGCCTTCTCGCGCGGGTAGGGATGGCTCCACTCCGCGGCGGCGATGTCGGAGGCCGTGTGGGGGGCGTTCTTGAGCGCGTTGTCCCCCCGGTCGGCGCGTCCCTCCTCGATCTCGCGGATCTCCTCGCGGATGGCGATCATGGCCTCGCAGAAGCGGTCCAGCTCCTCCTTCGACTCGCTCTCGGTGGGCTCGACCATGAGGGTGCCGGCCACCGGGAAGGACATGGTGGGGGCGTGGAAGCCGAAGTCCATGAGGCGCTTCGCCACGTCCTCGACCGTGACCCCCGAGGCGTCCTCGAGCCCCCGGAAGTCGATGATGCACTCGTGGGCCACCATGCCGTTCGGCCCCCGGTAGAGGACGTCGAAGTGGCCGGCGAGCCTCGCGGCGATGTAGTTGGCGTTCAGGATGGCCACCTGGGTCGCCCGCTTGAGCCCCTCCCGGCCCATCATGGCGATGTAGCACCAGGAGATGGGGAGGATCCCTGCGCTCCCCCAGGGGGCGGAGGAGACGGCCGAGATCCCGGTCTTCGGGCCGGCCTCGGGCCGCAGGGAGTGGCGCGGCAGGAAGGGCGCCAGGTGCTTCCGCACCCCGATGGGGCCCATGCCCGGGCCGCCCCCCCCGTGGGGGATGCAGAAGGTCTTGTGCAGGTTGAGATGCGAGACGTCGGGCCCGAACTCCCCGGGGCGGCAGAGGCCGACCAGGGCGTTCAGGTTCGCCCCGTCCATGTACACCTGGCCGCCGTGGCGGTGGACGACGTCGCAGATCTCCCGCACCTCCTCCTCGAACACCCCGTGGGTGGAGGGGTAGGTGATCATGAGGGCGGCCAGGCGGTCGGCGTGCTCCCCGGCCTTGGCCTTGAGGTCGGCCAGGTCGACGTTGCCCTCCTTGTCGCAGCCGACGACCACAACCCGCATGCCCGCCATGGCCGCGCTGGCGGGATTCGTGCCGTGGGCGGAGCTGGGGATGAGGCACACGTCGCGGCGTTCCTCCCCCCGGCTCGCGTGGTACCTGCGGATGACGAGGAGCCCCGCGTACTCGCCCTGGGCGCCCGAGTTGGGCTGGAGCGAGACGGCGTCGAAGCCGGTGATCTCGGCCAGCATCCCCTCCAGCTCCCGGAGGAACTCCAGGTAGCCCCCGACTTGCTCGGCCGGGGCGAAGGGGTGGATCCCGCCGAACTCCCTCCAGGTCACGGGCAGCATCTCGGAGGCGGCGTTGAGCTTCATGGTGCAGGAGCCCAGGGGGATCATGGAGCGGGTGAGGGAGATGTCCCTCTCCTGGAGGCGGAAGAGGTAGCGCAGCATCTCGGTCTCGGAGTGATGGCGCAGGAAGACCGGGTGAGTGAGGTAGGGCGAGGTGCGCCGAAGGTGCGCCGGGATCCGCTCCGGCGCGGCGGCCTCCAGCTCCTCCAGGGTGAAGCCGGGCCTCCCCGCCGGGGAGAAGACCTCCCACAAGGCGAGGACGTCCTCCCGCCGGGTGGTCTCATCGAGGGAGATCCCCACCGCGCCCGCCCCCGCGGCCCGGAGGTTGTACCCCCTCGCCCGGGCCCGCTCGAGTGCCCGGGCGGCGCCCCCCGCGACCTCCACCGTCACGGTGTCGAAGAAGGCCTCCGCCCGGAGGGAGTGTCCGAGCCGCCTCAGCCCCTCGGCCAGGAGGCAGGCCAGGCGGTGGACCCTCCCGGCGATCCGGCGGATCCCCTCCGGGCCGTGGTAGACCGCGTACATGCCGGCCATCACGGCCAGGAGCACCTGGGCGGTGCAGATGTTGCTGGTGGCCCGCTCGCGCCGGATGTGCTGCTCGCGCGTCTGGAGCGAGAGCCTGAGCGCGGGCCTGCCCTGGGCGTCGATCGAGACCCCCACGATCCGGCCGGGCATGGCGCGCTTGTGGGCCTCGCGGGTGGCGAAGTAGGCGGCGTGGGGCCCGCCGAAGCCCAGGGGGACGCCGAAGCGCTGGGTGCTCCCCACCACCGCGTCGGCCCCGAACTCCCCCGGCGGGAGGAGGAGGGCGAGGCTCAAGAGGTCGGCCGCGACGGTGACGAGGGCGCCCCGGGCGTGGGCCTCGCGGACGAGCCCGGCGTAGTCGAAGACCTCGCCCCCGGTGGCGGGGTACTGGAGGAGGAGGCCGAAGGGCTCCCGGGCAAGGGGCTCCCCCCGGTGGTCCCCGACGACGATCTCGATCCCCAGGGGCTCGGCCCGGGTGCCCACCACCTCGATGGTCTGGGGATGGCACCCCTCGGCGACGAAAAAGACGCGGCTCTTGCTCTTGCTGACGCTCAGGGACATGGCCATGGCCTCGGCCGCCGCCGTCCCCTCGTCCAGGAGCGAGGCGTTGGCGATTTCCATCCCCGTGAGGTCCATCACCATGGTCTGGAAGTTGAGGAGGGCCTCGAGCCTCCCCTGCGAGATCTCGGGCTGGTAGGGGGTGTAGGCCGTGTACCAGCCGGGGTTCTCCAGCACGTTGCGCAGGATGACCGAGGGGGTGAAGCAGTCGGCGTACCCCATCCCGATCATGGAGCGGAGCACCTGGTTCCTCCGGGCCATGGCCTTGAGGGATTCGAGCGCCTCCTGCTCGGTCCGGGCGGCGGGGAGGCGGAGGGGCGCCTGGGAGAGGATGGCGGCGGGGATGGCCTTCTGGACCAGGGCGTCCAGGGAGCCCAGCCCGAGGGCCTCGAGCATGGACCGGATCTCCTCCTCGCCGGGGCCGATGTGCCGGCGGAGGAACTCGGCCTTGCCCTCGAGGTCGCGCAACGTCTCAGGAGCTTCCGGCATGGCGGGCCACCCTCATTCTCGCGGGGGGGAGAAACGGGCGCGGGGGGTTCAGCTCTTGCTCTCCTCCTCGACGAAGGCCTTGTACTCGTCGGCGTCGAGGAGGTCGCTCAGCTCGGAGGCGTCGCTCATCTCGACCTTGATCATCCAGCCGTCCTCGTAGGGATCGCTGTTCACGAGCTCGGGCTCCTCCTCGAGCTGGGCGTTCACCTCGGTCACCGACCCCGTGACCGGCGAATAGAGGTCGGAGACCGCCTTCACCGACTCGACCACCCCGAAGGTGCTGTTTGCCTCCACATCGGTGCCCACCTCGGGAAGCTCGACATAGACCACGTCGCCGAGCTCCGACTGGGCGTAATCGGTGATCCCGATCAGGGCGATGTTCCCCTCCACCTTCACCCACTCATGCTCTCTCGAATACTTGAGGCCTTTTGGAAACTCCATGGATGATGTCGCCTCCCCCAAGAATGCGGCGGACCCGAAATTCCGGCGGCACTCGACCTCCCGCGGGCGCCCGGCCCGCGCTCAGGCCTGGCTTCTGCGGTAGAAAGGCGTCTTGACCACCCGGGCGGCCCGGGCCGCGCCCCGGATGTCGACGGCGATCTCGCTTCCCTCGGCAGCATGCGAAACCGGAACGTAGCCGATGCCGATGGCTTTGCCAAGGGTGGGGCTCATGGTCCCGCTCGTGACCACCCCGGCCGGGCGCCCCCCGGCGAGGAGGGGCGCCCCGTGGCGGGGGATTCCGCGGTCCACCATCCCGAAGCCGACCAGCTTGCGCGCGACGCCCTCCTCCTTGACGCGGAGCAGCGCCTCGCGCCCGACGAACCCGCCCGCCTTGAACTTCACCACCCACCCCAGGCCCGCCTCGATGGGGTTCGTGGTCTGGTCGATGTCGTTCCCGTAGAGGGCGTACT